>JASHXM010000202.1 GCA_030043545.1 Thermoplasmata archaeon
GCTCGCCGCGGACCTCGCGCTCGTCGCCGCGATCGCGTTCGCGTTCGGAGCGATCGAGCACGTCCGGACCGTCATCCAGACGACCGACTACCCGGCGCTCGCCGGCTACCGGAAGCCGCCGCCGAAGCGCCCGCCCGCGACGGCGCCCGCGCGCCGGTAGGGGGACGTCCCGGGGGCCGCTAGTGGCCCGGCGACGACGACTCGCCTTTCCGTCGCCAGTCCGCCTCGTCGATCGACCGGTAGATCTCCCCTTCGTCGGCGGTCGGACGGGCGTCGCCCGACTGGCCGACGTCGCGGATCCGGGCCTTCTTGAGCAGCCAGTAGTGGATGCGCCACGTCTTCCCGCGCGAGACCGTCGCGTCCTCCTCCTCGCTCGTGAGGAGCCCCTCCTCCTCGAGCTGGTAGAACCGGTCCCGATCGTCGCTCGACAGCTTGTTGTCGAGGACGGTGTCGTCGAGCCCGAAGTACCCGAGGACCATCCGGGCGACCGTCCGTGCGTCCCCGGGCGCGACCTTTCCGTGGGCGACGAGCGTCCGTTCGATCGCCCGGGTCAGCTCGAGCTCCGTGATCGAGGGCATCGGCGGCGCGGGGGGGAGACCGCGGCCAAGTAAAGCGTCCCCGTCAGCACCGGGCGGCCCTAGAGGTTTAGAGCCGCCCCGGGTCGCCCCGGCGATGGAGACGACGTTCGACCCGACCGACGCGCTCCGGACGGTCGCCGCCCGGTGCGCGGGCCGCGGGCTCTGCGCCGAGTGCGCGGGGCGGCTGTTCGGGCGGTTCGGTCACGGGCTCACGAACCCGGAGCGGGCGTCGCGGCTCGGGATCGCCGGAGCCGCCGGGGCCGGGTGCCCCGCCTGCGGCGGCGCGTTCGACCGCCTCGACGTCTGGGCCGAACGGTGCGAGCGGGCCGCCGACGGCCTCGAGTGGCACCGGTTCACCTGCGGCTCCCGATGGGACCCGGAGCGCCTCGCCGCCGAAGAGACCCTCTGGCACGAGGTCGGCACGGAGTGGGGGGAGAGCGTTCGGAGTGCGTTCAACCGGGAGCTCGGGAAGCGGCTCGAAGCCCGCTCTGGGGCGGCCGGCGGGGCCGATCGCGCCGACGTCGTCTTCCTCGCCGATCTCCCGGTCGGTCGGGTTGACCTCACCGTCCTCCCCGTCTACCTCCAGGGACGGTACCGCAAGTGGGACCGCACCCTCCCGCAGACCCGCTGGCCGTGCCGCCGATGCCACGGCCGGGGATGCGCGACGTGCGGCGGGTCGGGGAAGACGTACCCGACGAGCGTCGAGGAGCTCGTCGCCGCCCCGTTCCTCCGGGCGAGCGGCGCGGAAGGGACCCGGTTCCACGGGATGGGGCGGGAGGATATCGACGCCCGGATGCTGGGGCGGGGGCGCCCTTTCGTCCTGGAACTCGTCCGGCCGCGTCGACGCTCGCTCGACGTGGTCGCGCTCGCCGCCGACCTGGGCCCCGACGCCGCCGGTCGGGTCGACGTCGTCGACGTCGCCCCGGCGCAGGCGTCGGACGTCGTCCGCGTCAAGGAGGCGGCGCCCGAGAAGAGCTACCGCGTCGGCGTCTCCGGCGCCGCCGCCGTGGCAAAGGTTAATGAGGCGCTCGGGCTCGCGACCGCCCGACCGATCGCCCAGCGGACCCCGCGTCGGGTCGCGCACCGTCGGTCCGACCGGGTCCGCCCGCGCCGGATCGTCGCCGCGCGGCTCGTGGAGGCCGCGGACGGACGGTTCACGATCGACGTCAGGACCGAGGCGGGAACGTACGTCAAGGAGTGGGTCGAAGGCGATGACGGACGGACCGAACCGAGCCTCGCCGCCCTCGTCGGCACCCCCCTAAAGGTCGAGTACCTCGACGTGCTGGAGATCCACGATCCGGAGGCGTAGGTAGATGGTCAAGAGCTCGAAGGGGTTCCGCTCGCGGTCGCGCGGGACGTTCACGAAGGAGGTCCGCGAGCGCGGGCTCCCGCCCGTGAACCGGTTCCTCCGCGAGTTCGCGATCGGCGAGAAGGTCGCGGTGCGGATCGAGCCCTCCGACCCCCACGGACAGCCCCACCCCCGCTACCAGGGCCGGATGGGGACGGTCGTCGCCCGCTCGGGGCGCGCCTACCGGATCGAGTTCCTCGACGGGGGAAAGCGGAAGGAGCTGATCGCGAACGCGATCCACCTGATCCCGTCGGGCGGCGGAGGCGGCGGTGCCTGAGCCGGTCCCGCTGTCGCGGGTGAAGGAGCTGTTGGCCGACGAGGCGACCCGGCGGACCCTCCCCCGGGAGGCGTCGCTCGCGCTCCAGCACGCCGAGACGTTCGCCCGCTTGGACACCGAGGCGACGGCGAAGCTGATCGCCGAGCTCAAGGGGCTCCCGTTCGTCGACGGGGCGCTCGCCATCAAGATCGCCGACACCCTGCCGCAGTACCCGGAGGAGATCCGTCTGCTCTTCTCGAAGGAGCGGCTCGTGCTCGACGAAGCCCAGGTGACGCGTCTCCTCGAGATCGTCGCCCAGCACCGATGAATCGGGGGCGCCGTGGAGAGCTACGCGCGGATCCTGGACTACCTGCCGAACGGCCGGCAGACCGAACGGGGGTTCCATCGCGAACCGCTCGCGCTCGCCCTCGGTGAGGACGAGCTGAAGCTCCTCGAGATCGTCCCCAAGCCCGGCGCGCCGCTCGCCACCGGTCAGCGGATCCCACTGGTCCCCGGTCCGGGCGTCGCCGTCCCGATCGATCACGTCCGGCGCCGGCTCGCGTACGACGAGCTGACGGTCACCGCCCGCACCGAGCTCACGAACGCCCTCGAGGCGGTCGTCCGCGAGAGCCCGGCCCGGTACCTGCGCGTCTTCAACGACGCCCCGGCGGTGTCGCGGCGGTTCCACCTGCTGGAGCTGCTGCCCGGGATCGGCAAGAAGACGATGCAGCAGATCGTCGACGAGCGCCGCCGAGCGCCGTTCGCGAGCTTCGCGGATCTCGAGTCCCGCCTCCACCTGAAGAGCCCCGAACGGCTCGTCGTCGCGCGGATCGAGCAGGAACTGAGCGGTGCCGACGACAAGTACCGGCTCTTTGTCGCCCCGTAGCGCCGCAGCGACCCGCCCCGCGGTCCCGGATCGGGCCGACACGGTCCGCGCGGCGCTCGCGCGGCTCGGCGTCCGCCCGTCGCGGGCGCTCGGACAGTCGTTCCTCACCGACTCCTTCGCCGCCGACGCGGAAGCCGCGCTGGTGGAGACGGCGCCGGGCCGGCCGGTCGTGGAGATCGGGGGCGGGCTGGGCGTGCTCACCGCGGCGCTGCTCGCCCGGCGGGTTGGTCCGCTGTCGGTAGTCGAGAAGGACCTGCGGCTGGCCGCGCACCTCCGCGACACGTTCGCGTCGGAGATCGAGGTGATCGAAGGGGACGCTCGCACGGTACCGCTGCCGCCCGCCGACGCTGTGGTCGGCAACCTCCCATTCTCGGTCGGTACGCCGATCGTGGCCCGCCTGGTCGCCGCGCGAATCCCTCGGATCGTG
>JASHXM010000203.1 GCA_030043545.1 Thermoplasmata archaeon
CGAGTTCGGCCGTCGACGGTCTCTCGCCGGACTCCCGCGCGACCGACTGTGGGCGACCGGGACGTTCACGAAGTTCTACGGCAGCGACGACATCCGGGTCGGGTGGGTCGCCGCCCCCGAGGAGGAGGCGACGGAGTTCGAGCGGTTTGTCGGGCTGTTCTCCGACGAGATCGCTCGCCCCTCGGTCGCGGCGGCCCAGCACGCGCTCCGCCATCGGGCCCGCGTGGCCCGGGCGGTCGAGCGGATCGTCGGGCCGAACCGACGGGCGCTCATCGCGGCGTTTCCCGGGGCGACCGGCACGGTCGGACCGGTCTGGTTCGATCGCGCCGGGCCGGGCTCTGAGGCGCTTTGCCGCCGCTTGCTGCGACGCTCGGTGCTCGTCTGTCCCGGACGGTTCTTCGGTGATCCGAACGGTCTCCGCCTGTGTCTGACCCGGCGCACGTTCCCCGCGGACCTGAACGCCTACCTCGCCCTTCGCGGCCGGGACGGCCCGGGGCTCACAGGGGCCGCAACGAGGTCCCGGTCGGCTCGACCGCCCCGCGGGGCCCGCGGCCGAGCGCGAGGCGCGCGAGCGTGAGCTTCGGGACGGCTTCGACCCGCTCCGGTCGCCCCGCCCCCGCGTGCTCCCGCAAGAACGTGGCGGCGAATCGGACCGCCCGGTCCGGATCCGAGTCGCGCACGAGCAGGAACCCGCGCGCGAGTTCCGTCAGCACTGCGGGGGCGGGGACGATCTCGCGGAACGTCCGGCGGTCGGGTTCGGAGGGGGCGGCGCCACCGTCCGGTTCGACCATCCGGCGGGCGACCCGAGCCGTCGGCACAAAAAGGAGCCGTTCGACACGCCGCCGACGAACGGCCGCCGCCCCCCGAAGCCTTTAGCGTCCGGCGGACCTGCTCGGGCGGTTCGTTCATGAGTCGCGCTCCGCCCCGCACCTCCGGCGCCGCCACGCACGCGACGACGGCGCCGGCGCACGGCGTCTCGGTCCCGGTCCCGATCCCGGGCCCGAACGCCCGGCGGATCATCGAGCGCGATCGCAAGTTCCTGATGACGAGCACGAAGACTGCCCCGATCGTCGCCGCCTCGGGCGAGGGGGTCTACGTGACCGATGTCGACGGCAACCGTCTCCTCGACTTCGCCGCCGGGGTCGGGGTGGCCGCGCTCGGCTACGCCCACCCCGAGGTCGTTCGGGCGGTGCGCGAGCAGGTCGGGAAGCTGTCGCACTTCGCGGGGACCGACTTCTACTACGAGAACCAGACCGTCCTCGCGGAGCGGATCGGGAAGATCACGCCGGGGAGCTTCGCCAAGAAGGTCTTCTTCACGAACAGTGGCACGGAGAGCGCCGAGGCCGCCCTGAAGCTGGTGCGCTGGCACCGCCAGCGGCCGATCGTGATCGGACTGTTGGGCGGCTTCCACGGGCGGACGATGGGGTCGCTCTCGCTCACGGCCTCCAAGCCGGTGCAGCGGGCGCGGTACGCGCCGTTCGTCGGCGGCGGTCACCACATCCCCGCCCCGTACTGCTACCGATGCCCGTACAAGCTCGAGTACCCGAGCTGCGACCTCTACTGCGCGAAGATCCTGAAGGAGCTCTACTTCCAGACGTCGATCCCGCCGGACGACGTGGCGGCGTTCGTCGCCGAGCCGGTGCTCGGCGAGGGCGGGTACATCGTCCCGCCCCCGCGCTGGCATTCGACGCTCAAAGGGATCCTCGATGAGCACGGGATCCCCCTGATCGACGACGAGGTCCAAGCTGGGATCGGGCGGACCGGCAAGTGGTTCGCGGTCGAACACCACGGGATCGTCCCGCCGATCGTCACGATGGCGAAGGCGCTCGGAGGGGGCCTTCCGATGGGAGCGGTGTCGTTTCCCGCCGAGCTCGACTTCCCGACGCCCGGCGCGCATTCCAACACGTTCGGGGGCAACCTTGCCGCGGTCGCTGCCTCGCTCGCGACGCTCGATGTCATCGAGAAGGACCGTCTGCTCGACAACGCCCGGCGCCAGGGGGAGCACCTCCTCGGCCGACTGCGCGAGCTCCAGGGTCGGTTCGAGGAGATCGGCGACGTGCGCGGGGTCGGCCTCATGACCGCCACCGAGTTCGTCCAGGACCGGACGACCCGCGAGCCCGCCGTCGCCTTCCGGGACGCGGTCCTGGAGGAGGCGTGCCGCCGGGGGCTGATCCTCCTTCCGTGCGGACGATCCTCGATCCGGTACATCCCGCCGTTGATCGTTCGACGGGAGGAGATCGACGAAGGGATCGAGATCCTGGACGCGTCGATCCGGGCCGCGCGCGACCGGGCATGAAGTTCGGCCGACTTTCGGGCGGTGCGCTCCGGCTCGACGAACAGCCGACCCCCGACGCCGGACCCGGCGAGATCACGGTCGACCTCGCCGCGTGCGGGGTCTGCGGCACCGATCTCGAGAAGCTCCGGGGGAATTATCGCACGGCCGGAATCCTCGGACACGAACCGGTTGGCCGCGTCCGTTCCGTCGGAGCGGGCGTTCCGGGGACGTCGGTCGGCGACCGAGTGTTCGTCCACCACCACGTCTCCTGCGGGACCTGTGAGGTGTGCCGACGGGGAGAGCCGACGTTCTGCCCCACGTACTCTCGGACGAACATCGATCCGGGCGGCTTCTCGGAGGTGTTCCGGGTCCCGGCCGAGAACGTGGCGCGCGGCGCGGTGCTGCGGCTCGACGACCGGGTCGACTGGTCCACGGGCGCGCTCCTCGAGCCCGCCGGATGCGCCGTGACGGCGATCCGACGGGTCGGGCTGCCGGAACGCGCGACCGTGCTGGTCCTCGGGCTGGGACCGGTCGGGATCCTCTATGCCCGCCTGGCCCGAGCCCTCGGGGCCGGATGGGTGGGGGGAACGGAGATCTCTCGCCTCCGGCGCGCAGCCGCGGACTCCGGCGGGATCGACGCCACCGCCGATCCCCGACAGCCCGAGACGGTCCGCTCGATGGTCGACGCCGCCACCAGCGGGCAGGGAGTCGATCTCGCGGTCGCCGCGACCGGACATCCGAGCGTGGTCGCGACGGCGGTCGCGTCGGTGCGCCGGGGCGGCACGGTCAACCTGTTCGGGCTCCCCGAACCCGGAAGCCGCCTCGAGGTGGACCTCCAGCAGCTCTACCTGCGCGGGATCCGAGTCATCCCGACCTACGCGACCACCGAGCCGGACATCCGCGAGGTCCACCGGCTCGTGGTTGACGGGAAATTGCGGGTCGGGGACCTGGTGACCCATCGCGTCCCCCTCGCGGAGCTCTCGGAAGCGTTCCGCCTCGCCGGGCGACCGGAGGAGTCGGTCAAGGTCGTGGTCACGGGGCCGG
>JASHXM010000204.1 GCA_030043545.1 Thermoplasmata archaeon
CCCTGCGCGGCCCGGGTGATCGCCTCCCCGAGCGGGAAGTGGGCGACCGGGTAGCCGATGCAGCCGCGGAGGGCGCCGCCGGGGAACCGGCGGACGGTGACGAACACCCCGCGCGGCCGGTCGAACCCGGCCGGCAGCGCCTCGGACGGGGCGATCCGGGTCGCGAGCCCGAGCCCCTCGGCGATGCTCGCGCGGGCGAGCCGGACGGCGGCGATCCCGTCGGGGTCGGTCTCCACGGCCCGGAACGGCGTGCCGTGCGAAAGGCTCTTTGGACGGCGGCGGCACCTTTTATACCGGGGCGGGGGTGACCGCCGCTCCCGATGCCGTTCCCCGAAGCCGTTGAGCGGCTGCTCAACAAGCGGATCTGCATGAACTGCTCCGCCCGGAACCCGCCGAAGGCGGTCCAGTGCCGCCGGTGCGGCTACAAGGGGCTGCGCGTCAAGTCCCGCGAGCGGTCCGGGAAGACCCAGTAGGCGTCACGGGGCCCGCGACGGCGCGGGCGGCATCGACCGGCGGTCCTCCCGGGCGATGTCGAGCCGCTTCTCGGCGAGGTAGAGGAGGTTCTTCACCCCGTCCCGCCAGCTCCGCAGCTTGGGGGGCCCCCACCGCTCCCCGTACCGGATCGGCACCTCGGCGAACCTAAGCCCGCGCCGCACCACCTCGATCTTCAGCTCCTCGCTGAGCGCCATCCCGTCCTGCGTGAGCCGCACGGCGTCCAGGACCGACCGACGGAAGATCCAGAAGCCGCTCTGGCTGTCGGCGAGCGAGCCGCCGGGGAGCCCCTTCACGTACCGGTGGTAGGCGATCGCGAGGAACCGGTTCAGCACCCAGTTGCCGATCCGATGCTCGGTCGTCATCGACCGGCGATCGACGTACGCCATCCGGTCCCCGGAGAGGAAGTCGAGCCGTTCGTCGAGCAGCTTGCGCACGAGCGCCGGGACGGTCTCCACGGGGTACGTCGCGTCGCCGTCGGCCGTCGCGATCACCTCGCCCTGCGCCGCCGCGAAGCCGGTCCGGTACGCCCGGCCGTAGCCGCGGCGTCGCTCGACGATCACGCGCGCCCCCTCCCGGGCGGCGATCTCCCCGGTGCCGTCGCGGGAGGCTCCGTCGACCACGAGCAGCTCCCAGTCGACCGGGTCGCTCGCGAACGTGTCGCGATTGGCGGCCTCCGCCGCCGCTCGGAACGACCCGAGCACGTGGGCGATCGACGCGGCCTCGTCGAGCGTCGGGATGACGAGCGTCGCCCGCATGGACGGCAGACGAGCCGACGGGTCCCTTAAACCCGCGCGGGCCGTCGACCCGGGGGATGGCGCCGACGTCCGCCCGTCGCCGCCGGTGGGGCTCGTTCCCGACGACCGCGGACGTCGGGATCTGGGCGCGCGGGCCGGACGCGGCCGCGCTGCTGGAAGCGCTCGGGCTGGGGCTGTTCGCGCTGATGACCGACCTGCGACGGGTCCGGGGCCGCGATCGACGGACCGTGCGGGCGACGGGCCGCGACGCGGCCGATGCGGCGGTCGCCTTCCTGAACGCGCTCCTGGTGCTGTACGCGGACGACGGGTTCGTCGCGCGCTCGATCGCGGTGCGCACCTCGGGGCGGGGGCCGGTCTCCGTGACGGCGACCGTGTACGGAGAGCCGTTCGACCGGGCGCGTCACGCCGCGCGCGTCGAAGCGAAGGCCGTGACGCTGCACCAGTTCGTCTTCGACCCCGCGCGCCGACGTGCCCGGGCGATCGTCGACATCTGACCGGGCCCGGCGGCGGGGCTACGGCATCCGATCGACGACGGCGGCCAAGGCGCGACCCGGGTGCGGGAGCTTCCCCGCTTTCCCGAGGATCCGCTCGATCGCCGCGAACGTGACGAGGAGGTCGGGCCAGTCGGCGATCCCCATGTGGCCGATCCGGAAGATCTTGCCGGTGAGCGCTCCCTGGCCGCCCTGGACGAGGACGTTGTACTCGCGCTCCAGCACCTTGCGGAACTCGGGATCGCCGAGCCCCGGCGGGTTGTTCACCGCCGTCACCGTGTCCGAGGCGTACCGACGGTCCGGGAACAGTTCGAGCCCCAGCGCGTCGATCGCGGCCCGAGACGCCTCGGCGAGCCGCCGCGACCGCTCGAGACGGCGATCCAGCCCTTCCGCCTTCAGGATCAGGAGCGCCTCGCGGAGCGCGAGGAACAGCGGGACCGCCGGGGTCCACGGGGTGTCGTTCTTCTCGAGCGCCTTGAGGTGCTGCGCGAGGTCGAGGTAGAACGTCCCGGGGTGGAGCGCGGCGGCCGCCCGCTCCGACAGGTGGATGAGGGCGAGCCCGGCCGGGGCGGCGAGCCCCTTCTGGCTGCCGGCAACGACGGCGTCGATCCCCCACGCGTCGATCGGCTCGGGGATCCCGGCGACCGCGCTGATCCCGTCGACCAGGAACAGGGCGCCCGAGTCGCGGATCGCCGGCGCGATCGCGGCGAGGTCGTTCGCGAAGCCGACGCTCGTCTCGTTGTGGACCACGCAGACCGCCTTCACGTCCCCG
>JASHXM010000205.1 GCA_030043545.1 Thermoplasmata archaeon
CCGGCGGTCCGAGGTCCCGTTAAGTTCGGCCGACCCCTCCGGAGCGGCGGGAACGACCGTGGTCGATCGGGCGTACAAGGGGGCGATCCCGGCGTTCCGGGAGTCGCTCGATGAGCTCGAGCGGGAGTTCGGGAAGGTCGAGTCGCGGACCGACTGGGTGCGACTTCGGATCGAGCCGTTGCGCCGGCACGTCGAATCGCTCGAGGCGATCCTTCGGTCGCGGCGGTTCTCCGGGGAGATCGAACGGCTCCGCCGCGGCGTTCCGATGTTCCACTCGGACCTCGTCTACCTCCGCGAGAACGTCATCGAGCTGCGCGCCGCGCTCCGACGCGAGCAGCGAGCGGCACTCCGATCGCGGTGACCCGGACCCGGGGGCGGGGCGAGGTCCCCGAGCGCGGGGACCCCGCCGGTCGGTTCACCGGGGCGGCGACCCGGAAGGAGCGTCTCCTTCGCTCCACGGCGGCGGCGCGCCGGCCCCGGTCGCCGCGGCGCCGGTCGTCCCGGCGGCTCCGGCCGGTCCCGCGTACTGCTCCATCTTCGGTGGTTGCCGGCCCCGCGCGTGGAAGATCGCGGCCAGCGAGAAGCCGACCACGGCTAGCGCGGCGAGGAGGCCGACGAGCAGCCAGTCGTCCGTCGACGAGAGCCCGAGGAACCCCGACGACGGCGACGACGGGACGGCCTTCAGCGCCTCGGTGAGCGAGTCGGTCGCGCCGGCGAGGACCGTCGTGTTCGTGTAGTAGCTGTAGTAACCCGGGTCGGTGACGACGACGGCGTACGTCCCCGGCGCGAGGTTCGTCGAATAGCTGCCTCCGGCGCCGAGCGCCACCGTGTGACCGCCGATCGTGAGCGTCGCGCTAGAGGGGGTGATCGTGCCCGAGACGGTGCCCGATTCGGGGACGAACCCCACGGCGATCGGACCGGTCACGGGCAGGGTGCCCGCGCCGACCCCGGTGCCGCCGGAGGTGACGTAGCCGTCCGCGGACGCCGTGTACGAGTACGCCCCCGCCAGGGCGGCGATCGTGATCGTGCCTGACGTCGACGTGACGGTCGTCGTGTGGCTTCCCTGGGTGAACGCCACCGTCCACGCCGCGCCGCTCCCGAGTCCGGTCGCGGAGAACGTCACCGACTCGATCGCGGTGAACGTGAGGTGGATCGTCGTGTTGCGGTCGAGCACCGTCCGACCGGAGTCGGGGGTCACGTTGTAGCCGGGCGGGGCGACGACGGTCCAGTTGTACTGGTATCCGCCGACGATCTCGGTGAAGTTGACGTCCGGTCCGACGACGTAGACCGAGCCGTTGCCGTCCGGCCCGCTCGACTGGATGATCAGCGTCCAGGCGGTCGTGCCGTTGATCCCTGTGCCGGCGAAATCGAACGCGTACAGGGGCACGAACGCGAGTTCGAAGACCGAGTTGTTCACCACGAGGTCGATCTCGTAGGCGTAGTAGAGCGTCGTGAACGCCGCCGGCGTGTACGCCTCGATCTCGGCGAGGCCGGCCGGCAGCCGGAATCCGATCGAGCCCGTCCGGGAGCTGTTCAACGACTCGTTGACGCCGTGGAACGCGTAGACCTCCCAGTCGGTCCCGACCGGGAGCCCGCTCGCCACGACGCTGAGCGCGAGGAGCGAGCCGAAGTCGAGCCGGACCGTCTCGTTGCCGGTGACCACGAGCGTCGTCGGGCCGTCATAGTACTTCCAGGCAGTCTCGGCGTAGCCCGAGAGCGTGTAGTTGCCGGCGACCCACGACTCGTTCGTCTCGGGCCCGTTCGTGAAATTGGCCAGGATGCCGCCGTCGGCCCCGGTGACGTAGGGGGTCCACTCGGTGCCGGGCGTGAGGCCGAGCTCGTGGAACGTGACGGTGTAGACGGGTGTGAACGTCAGCGGATAGTAGTCGCCGGGCCAGTTGATCCCGTTGAAGTTGAGCGCCCAGAGCACGAAGTAGTAGACGTTGTAGTTCGCGTACGGCAGGTGCCCGTACGGGTTCTGGGAGTCCCCGTAGTTCCACCAGTAGTTCCCGCCGAGGTCGGGCCCGCCGATGATGTTCGTGGTGTTGGCGAGGTGGATCCGGGGGATCTGCCACTGCTCGGAGAACGGGAAGCGCGGTGCGTGCCCGGTGTATGGGTCCGTCGCAGGGTTGTACGCTGTGAAATATGTATCGAAAATATTATTGCGTATTACATCGTGGCAATTGCAGATCGACGGGCCTGTCGAGTAGTTGCCGTAATCTGCCTCGAACAGGGCGTACGTTCCGAACTCGTAGCCCGAGATCTCAGCGAGGTCGGGGGCGTCGACCGGGAGCGCCTGCTCGAACGTGTTGTTGAGGATTGTGTTGTCCGTGCCGCCGTAGAGGTAGAGCGCGTTCCCCGAGGTGAGGAACGTGTTGCCGATGATCGCGGAGTCGGAGGTGTTCCAGAAGACGACGTCGTACTGCGGGGCCGTCGGCCCGAAGTCGGCGTGGCTGTACCACCAGCCCGAGATCCCCGCCGCTCCCGAGAGGAGGACCAGGTCCGAGTCGTAGACCAGGATCGGGAGATTGTTCGTCGTCGGCAGGCCCAAGAAGGCGGCCAGCCCGTCCTCCCAGGGCGGGACGGCGTACTGGAGCGACGGCGGCGAAAAGATGATCGGGTCGGTGACGTGCCAGAGCAGGATCCCGGGGAACACGGGGTACATGTAGTCGTTGACGAGCCCGAACCACGGGAGCGAGATCCCGTAGAAGGCGTCGTCCCCGATCTGTCCAAACTCGTTCGAGTAGAGGAGGTGCCCGTTGTACGTGATGTCCGCGAGGTCGGTTTGGTTGAGCGCCCAGAGCGGCGTATAGACCCCGTTGAAGAGGGACAGGGCGAGCGTCACCGACACCGAGACGGGCGCGGACCTGTTCCCGATCGGGTAGTAGCCGGTCTGGGACGGAACGTAGTTCGCAGCGGCCGACCACACAGTGTACTTTCCCGGCGACAGGTAGTAGATGCCCCCGGGGACCGGCGGCGCCCAGGCGAAGTTCTCGTAGTCGGTCGCCGGCTCGGGGGTCGGCTCGAGGAAGGTGAACGCGTTCACCGGGGTGACGGAGTAGCGGAGCTCGACGACCCCCTGGGTCGAATTGGTGACGTTCCACATCCCGTGGACGTACGACGGCCCGGCGACCAGGACCACGCCCGGGCCTTTGAGACCCGCCGAGCGGGCGGCCGACCAATCGCCTTCCCACAGCGGCGTGATGCCGACGGCGGTTTCGCCGGTCTCGGCGCCGACGTCGTACGCCGAGGGGACGACCGCGTAGTGCCCGGGACTCTTCGCATAGTAGAGGTCCATCACGTCGTCCATCGCGAAGACGTCGACGTTGCTGCCGCCCCCGGGCCCGCCGAGGATCAGCTCCCAATCCGCGGGGATACCGACCGGCGTGTAGACCGAGCCGCTGGCGATGTAGGCGGCGGGGGTGACGACCCCGACGCCGCCGGCCGACGTCGAGCTGAAGTTCGCCCAGTCGTTCTCCCCGGAGAACCGCTCGGTCGTGTTGTTGAGGGAGTAGTGGAACTCGACCGACGTGTTGCCGCTCGGGGTCGTCACCGTCGACATGTTGAGGATGGCGACGAAGTTCGAACTGATCGGGAACGGCCCGACGACCGAGTAGTACAACCCGCCGTCGCCGAACTCCTCGACTCCGTCCGGGCCGTGGCCCGAGAGGGCGTTCGCGGTGAACGGCAGGTACGGCGACGAGAAGTTCCAGATGTTCGTGATGAGGTACAGCTGCTGGCTGTACGTCGAGTACTCGATGACGTCCTGCGTCCAGAAGTCGTAGCCGGGGGACCCGAACAGCGTGACGTTCTCCAGCACCGCGTTCAGTTGGACCCCGTAGGCGTCGGGGGTTCCGGTGTCGGCCGAGAGGACCGTCGGCGTGCAGGTGTAGCAGATCGGGCTGAACCCGGCGAAGACCCCGACGAGGCTCGAGGTGGAGAGCGTCGTCGGCGTGATCGTGCCGGAGCGGTTCAAGAGCCCGAACTCGCCGATCCCCATCGGCGCCGGTTCCGTCGTGTACGACATCTCGATCGTCCCCTGCGGGGAGAGCGAGGGGTGCGGGTTCGAGTTGAGGTCCGGCAGGAACGCGTCCCGGAGCGGCACGCCCGCGGCCGTGAGCCGGTCGACCTCCGCGCTCATCCGGCCGGAGGCGCTGACGGCGGCCGGAGCGCTCGGGGGCGCAGGGACGTCGCTCGCGGCCGTCGCGGCGGCGGTGGCGGC
>JASHXM010000206.1 GCA_030043545.1 Thermoplasmata archaeon
TGCTCGCCGAACAGCTGGGTCGAGGCGATGCCGGTCGTCCTCGCCCTCGCCGTGCACGCGGGACGCCTCACGCCCGCCGAGGCGCTCACGGCGGCGACCGTCAACGCCGCCGCGGCGATCGGGCTCGCCGACGCGGGGACGATCGCGCCCGGCCGTCCCGCCGACCTCGTGGTGCTGCCGATCCGCTCCAGCGCCGAGGTGGGGTACCGGTTCGACGTGCGACCGACGGCCGTTTACCGTCAGGGAAAACCGGTTTCTCCGCCGTAACTCCGTCAGTATGTTCAAATAGGGGCGCTTTCCATGCCGCCGCCGAGGTCGCCACGATGGCGCAGCAAGTAGGCAAGGAACAGATCAAGCGAGAGAAAGGCTACCTGTACTACCTCGGGAAGGACGGGTACCTTTGGAAGACTCCCACGAAGCTCAACAAGTCCGGGCGCAAGGCGCGCGTGGGGACCGAGAAGATCACCCGCCAGGACGGATACATGTACTTCCTCGACAAGAAGGGGTTCGTCTCGCGGGCCAAGATGAAGAACGCCTGAACGGAACTCCCTCCTTCGCCGAGGGGCTCCGCCCGGGGCCCCTCCCGTTTTCTTTTCGACCGACGCTCCCGTCCATCGCGGCGCCCAAATATCGGCGGCGCGCTGGCGGACCCGGACCATGGGCTGCCGGAACGACCCCGACGATCCCCGGAAGTGCGAGCGGTGCGGCGCGTTCCTCTGGGTCGCCGAAGAGGGGCTGTTCTGCGGCGACTGCGGGGTCGTGATGCCGTGCACCATGCGCCTCCGCCCGCTCCCGGCGGATCCGTAGCCCGCGGACCGGCGCGGAGTGCGCTTCCGGACTTACTCAGGAACGGCCCGAGCGCTTCGCGCGACGCGCGCGCCGACCGTTGTCGCGCGGATTCCGACCGAGCACACTTATACACGACGCGTGGTGGCGGCACCCGGAGGGTTTCCGAAGTGTCTTCCGCGACTTCGGTCGCGCGTTCTTCCCCGATCGACCGGTGCGAAACGGTCTCTCGCCGAGGCCGTTCCCGCGACCGGCCGACGCCGCGATAGGGACGGACGGCGTCCGGTACGTCGATCGACGGTCGACCGGCCCGCCCTCCAGGAGTCAACGTTTCCATGGCCGCCTCGAAGAAGCGCCCCGTGCCATCGCCGGACGACACCGCCGTCCGCCCGAGCCCGCGGCTCGGGCGGGAACCGATCCCGGTGCCGCGGCTCGCGCCGCGCGGGAAGACCGCCTTCGACACCGTCCCGTGGCGGACGCACGACGCGCTGATCAAGACCGCCGACGGCAAGGTGATCTTCGAGCAGCGCGGGATCCGCGCGCCGGCGACGTGGTCGGAGACGAGCATCAACATCGCCGCGTCGAAGTACTTCCGCGTCCTGGACGGACGGCGCGAGAACTCGATCGAGGGGATGATCCGGCGGGTCTGCCACTGGATCGCGCAGAAGGGGCTCGAGCTCGGCTACCTGGAGACGAGCGAGGAGTCGACGACCCTCGAGGAGAGCCTCTCGTTCCTGATGGTCCAGCAGATGGCCGCGTTCAACAGCCCCGTCTGGTTCAACGTCGGCGTCCGCGAGCCGCCGCAGTGCTCGGCGTGCTTCATCCAGTCGATCTCGGACGACATGGACTCGATCCTCGCCCTCGCGACGAGCGAGGGCCGCCTGTTCAAGGGTGGCAGCGGCACGGGGACGAACCTGTCGCCGCTCCGCGGCAGCCACGAGCGGCTCGCCGGCGGTGGGATCGCGTCGGGGCCGGTGTCGTTCATGCGCGCGTTCGACGCGCTCGCCGGCGTGATCAAATCCGGCGGGACGACCCGCCGCGCGGCGAAGATGGTGATCCTCAACATGGACCACCCGGACATCCTCGATTTCATCGACTGCAAGGTCCGCGAGGAGGACAAGGCGGCGGCGCTGATCCGGGAGGGGTACTCGTCGAACTTCGACGGGACCGACCCCGACTCCGCGTACGCCTCGATCGCCTACCAGAACGCGAACCACTCGGTCCGGATCCCGGACGCGTTCATGGAGGCGGTCGCCCGGGACGGCGACTGGGCGACGTACAACCGGACCGACCACTCGGTCGCGCAGACGCTCCGCGCCCGCGACCTCTGGCGGAAGCTCGCGTACGCCGCGTGGCGGTGCGGCGACCCCGGCGTCCAGTTCGACGACATCACCAACGACTGGCACACGTCGCCGAACTCGGGCCGGATCAACGCCTCCAACCCGTGCAGCGAGTACCTGTTCCTCGACGACTCGGCGTGCAACCTCGCCTCGATCAACCTCCTCAAGTTCTTGGACCCGAAGGGGCTCCTCGACGTCGAGCTGTTCCGCCGCGCGGTCCGCACGATGACGATCGCGATGGAGATCGTCGTCGACGCGTCGAGCTACCCGACCGCGTCGATCGCCCAGAACTCGCACGACTACCGGCCCCTCGGGCTCGGCTACGCGAACCTGGGCGCGCTCCTGATGCACTACGGGCTCGCCTACGACTCGGACGCGGGTCGCGCGCTCGCCGCCGGCATCTCCGCCCTCCTCTCCGCCGAGGGGTACCACACCTCCGCCGAGATCGCGAAGCGGACCGGACCGTTCCCCGGCTTCGAGAAGAACCGCGCGCCGATGCTCCGCGTGATGGGCAAGCACGCGAAGGCGGCGGAGCGGATCCACGCGGGCGACGCGCGGCTGACCGGCCTCGTGGCGACCGCGGTCGACCGGTGGCGCGAGACGGTCCAGGCCGGCGAGCTGTGGGGGTACCGCAACGCGCAGATCTCCGTGATCGCCCCGACCGGGACGATCGGCCTCCTGATGGGGTGCGACACGCTCGGCCTCGAGCCCGAGCTGTCGCTCGTCAAGACGAAGAACCTGGTCGGCGGCGGCATCCTCAAGATGGTCAACCGCACCGTGCCCGACGGGCTCACGGCGCTCGGCTACTCCGCGGAGGAGACGAAGGCGATCACGGCGCATCTCGAGTCGTCCGGCACGCTCGAGGGCGCGCCGGGGCTCGACCCCGCGGACCTCGCGGTGTTCGACTGCGCCCTCGCGGCGGTCGGCGGCCACCGGACGATCTCCCCGATGGGGCACTTGAAGATGCTCGGCGCCGTCCAGCCGTTCCTCTCGGGCGGCGCGTCGAAGACGATCAACCTCCCGAACGAGGCGACCGTCGAGGAGATCGAGCGGATCTACCTGGAGGCGTGGCGCCTCGGCATCAAGTCGGTCGCCCTCTACCGGGACGGCTGCAAGGCGTCGCAGCCGTTCGAGACCGGCAAGGGGAAGGCCGGCGCGCCGGTCGGCCCGCGCGGGCCGGCCCGCGAGCGGCTCCCCGACGAGCGGCGCGCGCTCACGCACCACTTCTCGGTCGGGGGCCACGACGGCTACGTCACGGTCGGCCTCTATCCGGACGGCCGGCCGGGGGAGATCTTCTTCCGCGTGACGAAGGAAGGGTCGACCGTCAACGGCCTCATGGACTCGCTCGGGATCTCGATGTCGATGGCGCTCCAGCACGGGGTGCCGCTCAAGGACCTCGTCCGGAAGCTCGCGCACCTTCGGTTCGAGCCGGCCGGGGCGACGAACAACCCCAAGGTCCGGTTCGCGAAGTCGATCCCCGACTACGTCGCGCGGTGGCTCGCGCTCGAGTTCCTCTCCGAGGACGAGCGCCGGGCGATCGGGCTCGAAGGCCCGGCCGAGGCGAACGGGAACGGCAACGGGCACGGCGCCGCGCCGGCCGCGAAGCCGGCGGCGCCGACGACCGTGAAGTTCGAGACGCGGGCGCTCGACTCGTTCGCGCCGGAGCCGACGGGCGGCGTCACCGAGGACTCCCCGGCGTGCGCGCAGTGCGGCGGGATCATGGTCCGCTCCGGGACCTGCTACGCCTGCACCGTCTGCGGGTCGACGAGCGGCTGCTCGTAGGGCGGCCGGCCCGTCACGCGCGGGGCGCCGTCGCGGCCGGGGTCGCCGGCTCGGGCCCCGCCGCTCCCGGCGTCGGGACGGACGCCTCCGCGCGGCGCCCGTCGGCGTGGAACTTGTAGTTGCGGAGCCCGAGGGCGAGGAGCCCGCCGACCGCCGCGACCGACGCGGTGAGGGCGAACAGGAGCTCGTAGGCGGTGATCGACGGGCCGGTCGCGGTCGCGTAGCTCGCGGCGACGGTGGCGACGATCACGGGGCCGATCGCGCTCCCCAGGTTCCGGAACGTCTGGTTCATGCCGGTCTGGATGCCGAGCTCGTTCGGGGCGACGGAGAGGACGATGATGTTCGACATCGCGATCAGGACCGCCACGTTCCCGACGAGCGTCGGGATCATCAGGATCGACAGCTCGACGATCGTCGCGTGCAGGACGAGCAGTCCGCCCGCCCCGAGGACGACGAGGGAGAAGCCGGCGAGCATCACCGGCTTCGGACCGGCGCGGGCGACCAGGTGGCCCCACCGCGGCGCGGTCGCGAGCATCCCGAGCGCCGACGGGAGCGCCGCGAGCCCCATCTGGAAGCCGTCCAGGTTGAAGCCGGGGGCGAACTGCTCCTCGAGCAGGAACGTCATCGTGACGAAGACGAGGAACATCGCGATCCCGGCGATCACGCCGTTCGCGTTCGAGATCCAGATGTTGCGCTGCTTGAGCGCGCGGAACGAGACGACCGGGACCGGCGCCCGCGGTTCCCAGAGGAGGAAGATCGCGGTCGCGGCGGCCGCCAGCAGGAACAGCTCGGGGACCCCCCACGGGACCCCGCCGTACCGGACCGCGGCGACGTTCGTCCACCCCCAGTACGCCCCCTCGGTGAGGCCGAGCATCGCCGTGGCGAGCGCGATGCCCAGGCTGCCGATCCCGAGGAAGTCGATCGGCTTCGGGGAGAGGTTCGGCGACTCGCGCAGCACGTAGTACGCGACGACGACGAGGGCGAGCGAGATCGGCGTCACGGTGTGGTAGGTGAGCTGCCAGCCGAAGGCGACGGTGAGGTAGCCGCCCCCGACGAGCCCCAGCGCGGCGCCCGCGGCGAACATCCCCGAGACGATCCCCTGGGCCTGCCCGACGCGCGCCGCCGGGAACACCTCGGGCAGCATCGCGAACGCGAGGGGGAACATCCCCATCCCGAGCCCCTGGAACGCCCGCGCCCCGATCAGGAGGTAGAGCTGGTTCGCCCGGTCGACGCCGAGCGCGGCGCCGATCTCGGGCGTGAACCCGGCGACGCTGACGGCGACGGTGTACAGCGCCATGACGACGAGGAGCATCCGCTTCTTGCCGTACTTGTCGCCGAGCTTGCCGAAGACCGGCGTCGCCACCGTGCCGACGAGGAGGTAGGCGGCGACGATCCAGACGACCGTGCTGGGCGGCGGGTAGTTGAAGAACAGCGTGAACGCCTTGAACGCCGGCAGGACCATCGTCTCGACGTACGTGACCATCAGCGCCATCCCGGCGAGGACGATCATCACCGCGCGCGCGGTGCGCGGGTCGAACGGGGTGCCGGCGGCCGTCGTCGTCGGAGCCGGCGCGCTCACGCGGCGACCTCCTCGGGGACCGGCATCTCGCCGAGCCGGGCCCCGACCTCGCGGAAGACGCGGATCGCGGCCGCCAGGTCGTCGGCCGGGACCGCCCGCGCGGCCCGGGACATCTCCTCCGCGATCCGGCGCCACAGCCGCTCCTCCACGCGCTTACCGCGCGCGGTGAGCGTCAGCTCGACCTCGCGGTGGTCGCGCGCCGAGCGCTGCCGCCGGACCAGGCCCGCGCCCTCGAGCTGGTCGATGCTCCCGCAGGCGGTGGGCGCCGAGACTCCCAGGGTCCGCGCGACCGCGCTCACCGACGCCGTCCCGTCGCTCGAGACGACGTGCAGCGCCCAGAACTGGGCGATCGTGACCCCCTCCTCGGCGAGCGCCGGCTGGAGCCGGCGCACGGTCGCCTTCATCACGCCGTGCACGCGCTCGACGAGCTCGGGGACGGCGGCGGCCCGGGACGGGGACGGAGTGACCATTCGAGCTCCAAATGATTAGGGTAGCAAATAGTTAGTGGATATAACGATTCGGGCGCCTAGGCGAGCGCGTACCGGGCGAGCTCCACGAGATCGCCGAACTTCGGCCGCGCGTCCGTCGGGACCGGGGCCCCGCCCCACCCGGCGACGATCGTCCCGGCGGGGAACGCGGCGTCACGCCCCGCTTCCTCGGCGCCGAGCCGCTCGGGGAGCCCGCGTCGGTCCGCCTCGAGGAGCACGACGAGCGCGCCGAGCGGACCGGCGTCGACGCGGACCCGCGCCCGGCGGCCGCGCGCGGTGCGTTCGACCCGGGCCTCCTCGTCGTTCAGGTGGGCGATCTCGGTGTGCGCCGCGCCCCCGGCGGGGCGCCAGGCGATCTTCGCGCCCGCGTCCCGGTACCGGCGCAGGAGGCCGATGTCGATCGGCAGCGGAGGGGCCGGCGCGGTCATGCCGCCATCCGGTGGCCCCGCCAGAGCCGGCAGTCCGGTCGGACCGAGCACGGCCCGCAGACGGCGAGGTCGCGCTCCTTGGGACAATCGCCCGAGATGCCGGTGTGGCAGAGGACGAAGTCGAACCGGGTCGGATCGATCGGGTCGATCCGCCGGAGCGCCTCGCTGACCTCCTCGACCGCCGCCCACGAGCGCGAGCGCCGACCGGTGAGCCCGAGGTGGTACGCGATCCAGTGGACGTGCTGGTCGAGCGGCACCCGCAGCTCCCCCGTCGGCACCCGCCGCCAGAGGCCGAGATCGGGGTACCGGTCCCGGACCATCCATCGGACGAACAGCGTGAGCCGTTTCGCGGCGCTCGATCCCGGTCCGAGCGGGCTCGGGAACAGCGCCGCATAGCCGGGGGGACCGCCCGTGCCGCGCAGGGTGCGGGCGAGTCGGTCGACTCCGACGGCGAACCCGCCCGCCTCGAGACCGGCCACGAACTCGTCCTCGAGGGTCGCCGACCGCGCGTAGTAGTCGGTCAGCCGGTCGGCCAACCGGTTCAGCTGGTCGCCCCGGATCCATCGGTGGCGGAACGGCGCGAGCGCCCGGGAGCGGCGACGGCGCCACTCCGGGTCGACGAGGCGACCGATATCGCCGTCGACCGTCGCGGCGAGCCGGCCGATCGCGCCGCGGATCGCGGTGGTGTTGCCGATCGCGAGGGTCGCCGCGAAGATCCCGGCGACCTCGGCCCGGCGCCGGTCGGTGGCGAGCGGTCGGACGGCGGAGATCGGGTCGTCCGCGACCGAGCGGTCGAACGGGAATCGGGCGTACAGCTGCTCGAGGTGGGCCGGGAGCGCGGGCGTCGGTCGATGCGTCCGCACGGGCGTCGAGAGCGGAGGAGCGGATTTACGGTTGTAGGCGGCGCCCGGCCACGACCAACGTCCTATCCCGGTCGCGCGTAGGAGCGGCCCCGATGCCCGCGATCGAGCTCCGACCGACGATCGACCGGGCGTGGCTCGACCGGGCCGCCGCCGACGATCCGTGGGAACACGCGTACGCCCTCTGGGACCTGGAGCGGTTCCCCGACCGGGTCCGGATCGTCTCGGCCGTCCGCGCCACGGAGACCGTCGGGTACCTCCTGATCTGGCCCGGCCCGCGAGGGGCGGCGATCGTCCACTGGCACGGCACCGGACCGGGGGCGGACGCCCTGGCGAGCGGGCTGCCGCCTCGCCCGCTGGTCGCGGTGGTGCCACCGGAGGCGGCGCCGTGGGTCCGTCGCGCTCGGGGCGCCGGGCCCGAGTACCCCGAGCTCCGGCTGACCCGGGCGTCGACCGACCCGGGGGCGCCGGATCGGGGGCCGGGAGCCGCTCCCGCGCGGCCGCGCTCGACGTCGAGGGAGGTGCGCCGTCTCACGGCCTCGGATCGAGCCCGACTCCAGGCGTTCGCTGCCGCGCACCCGGACCCGCTGACCGCCGAGTACCCCGGACTCGACCTCGCCGACGACGCGGTGTGGGGCGGGTGGGACGCCGACCGGCTCGTCGGGGTCGCCCGGGCGGCCGTGCGGCTTCGGAAGCAGTGGATCGTGGGAGGGGTCTACGTCGACCCGGCCGAGCGGGGTCACGGGTGGGGCGCCGCGATCGTCGGGGCGCTCCTCGACGCCGCGACGACCGCCGGCGCGCACGTGGGGCTGTACGTGCGCGAGGATCGGCCGCCCGCGCTCGCCCTGTACCGGCGCCTCGGCTTCGTCCCGACGGCCCGCCGGCGGTGGATCGACCTCGGCGCCGGGCTCGAGCCGTAGGCGGAACCCCTTAGGCGCGGACGCCTACCGGGGCGCGATGGGGTCGAACGCGGAGGCCGCCGACCAGCTCCGCGAGATCGCGGACCTCCTCGACCTCGCCGGCGAGCGGTTCAAGCCCGAGGCGTACCGGCGCGCGGCGCGGTCGATCGAGACGCTGCCCGAGGAGCTCTCGGCGGTCGCGGCCCGCGGGGCGCTGCGCGAGGTCCCCGGGGTCGGCGAGGCGATCGCGGAGAAGCTCCGCGAGTACCTCGCGCTCGGCCGGATCCCGTACCTCGACCGGCTCCGCACCGAGCTCCCGACCGGGCTGCTGGCGATCGTCCACCTGCCCGGCGTCGGCCCCAAGACCGCGCGGCGGTTCTGGCAGGAGCTCGGGATCACCGACCCCGACTCGCTCGCCGGGGCGATCGACGCGGGCCGGCTCGTGGGGGTCAAGGGGTTCGGACCGACCAAGATCGCCCAGATCCGCGGTGCGCTGACCGCCCAGGCCCAAGCGCCGGTCCCCGACCGGCGGCCGATCGAGACGATCGTGCCGATCGCCCGAGCGCTCCGGGCGGCGCTGGTCGAGCGGGCACCGACCGACCGGGTCGAGATCGCCGGCAGCTTCCGCCGGTGCCGGGAGACGGTCGGCGACCTGGACGTCCTCGTCACCTCGCGCACTCCCGAGGCCGTCTTCGACCTGTTCTCCGCGCTGCCGGAGGTCGCCACCGTCCGCGCCCGCGGGACGACCAAGGAGACCGTCGTCCTCCGGGACGGGTTGCAGGTCGACCTCCGGGTCGTCGAACCCGAGGCGTTCGGCGCCGCCCTCCAGTACTTCACCGGCTCGAAGGACCACAACGTGCGCCTCCGCGCGCTCGCGCGGGACCGGGGGCTGCGGATCAACGAGTACGGCGTGTTCCGGGGCGACGAACGGGTCGGCGGCCGGACGGAGGAGGAGGTCTACGGCCTCCTCGACCTCGCCTGGATCCCTCCCGAGATCCGCGAGGACCGAGGAGAGATCGACCTCGCCCGGACCGGCGCGGTCCCGACGCTCGTCCACGGGTCGGACCTCGTCGGCGACCTCCACCTCCACCTGCCGGCCGGAGCGGAGGCGCCGGCCGTCCGCGCCCTCGCGGAACGGGCGCGGATCCGGCGGCTCGGGTACCTCGCCGTGGTCGTCGCCGGCCCGGACGGGGCGGTCGCCCCGGGGGCACCGGCGCTCCGGGAGTCGACGATCGCCGGCGTCCGGCTGCTGCCCGCGTACGAGGGCCCCGCTCCCCTCGACCCGGCGGAGCGGGCCCGGCTCGGGGTGGAGGTCGAGATCGTCCGACCGGGGTCGGAGGTTCCCAAGCCGGCGCCCCCGGGGCCGGGGCGCCTGGTCGCTCACGTGGGCGGATCGGGAGCGGCCCTCGGCCGTTGGATCGACCTCGCGCATCGGCTCGGGGCGGCGCTCGAGGTCGGGCCCGGGGCGGAGCGGCTCGACTCGTCGGGGGCCCGCGCGGCCCGCGATGCGGGCGTGCGTCTCGCCGTGCCGACGGGGGTCGGGGAGCCCGACGGGTCCCCCCTCGCAGAGGTGGCGATCGGCTTCGCACGACGGGC
>JASHXM010000207.1 GCA_030043545.1 Thermoplasmata archaeon
CGGCCGATAGCGGCCGGCGTTCCAATCGTCGTAGAGCGGCGTCCCGTCGATGACCAACGTCGGGTAGATCTTGAGGAAGTCCGGGCGGAAGGCGGGATCGTCCCACAGTCGGCGGAAATCCGCGAGGTCGGCGGCGGGATCCATCCCGGGGAGCCCGAGCATCAGGTGGTAGCCGACCTTGAGCCCGCGGGACCGCGTCGCGGCCGTCGCGCGCTCGACGTCACCGACCGCGTGCGCCCGTCCGACCGACGCGAGCACGTCGTCGTGCAGGCACTCGACCCCGAGCTCGACCCGAGTCACCCCGCCGGCGAGGAGGAACGGCAGCACTCGTTCGTCGCACCAGTCCGGCCGCGTCTCGACCGTCAGCCCGACCACCCGGTGGGGCCCCCGGGAGTTCTGGTCCTGCGCCTCGGCGATCGACGTGGAGGAGGCGCCGTTGAGCCCGTCGTAGATCCCGCGCAGCACCTCCTCCTGGTACGCCCGCGGACGCGCGGGGAACGTGCCTCCCATGACGATCACCTCGACCTTCGACGCGGCATGGCCCGTCGCTTCGAGGACCCCGATCCGATGGCGAGCGATGGCGGCGGCATCCCACCGGAACTGCGCGCCGCGGAGCGCCGACGGCTCCTCGCCCGTGTAGCTCTGCGGACTCCCCCGGTCCAGTCCGCCGGGGCAGTAGGTGCATCGGCCGTGCGGACATGCTGCGGGGGCGGTCATCACGGCGACCACCGCGACGCCCGACAGCGATCGTGTCGGCTTGCGCAGGATGCCGAGCGGGCGACGGTCCGGGCCCCCGCCCGACCGGGCCCAGGCGACGTTCGAAGGGATCGGAGCACCCGGATGTCGCCGGGCCTCGGCGAGCTTCTCCCGGTGGAGCGCCTCGGGGCCGGTCGGGGTCGCTACCGCCGGATCCACGGCCGGCTCTCCCCGCCGATCACGTAGGGGACCTTCTGGAGCTCCGCGACGGTCTTGGCGCCCGTCAGGAACATCGCCACCTTGAGCTCGTGGACGATCGTCTCGAGCTCCCGGCGGGTCTCCTCGTAGCTGGTCGCGGCCGCGCGGAGGACCCCGCCCGCGGTCCCGGCGGCGGAGGCGCCGAGCGCGATCGCGCGGGCCGCGTCGAGGCCGGACCGGATCCCTCCGCTCGCCACGACCGGGAGGCCGAGCGGCGCCACCTCGAGGACGGAGATTGGGGATGGGATCCCCCAATCCCAGAACGTCTTCCCGACGCGGGCCTCCCGGTCCGCTCCGCGGTCGACAGCCCGGTAGTACTCGACCGCGGCGAACGACGTTCCCCCGGTCCCGCTGACATCGAACGCGCGGACCCCCCGATCGCGGAGCGCCTCGGCGACGGCGCGGGAGAGGCCCGCCCCGGTCTCCTTGACCAGGACCGGGAACTTGTGGGCGAGCGTGCCGATCCGGTCGAGGCACCCCTTCGCGCGCCGGTCCCCTTCGGGCTGCACCATCTCCTGCAGGAAATTGAGGTGGATCGCGAGGACGTCCGCGTGGATCAGCTCCATGGCGCGGCGCACCTCCTCCGGGCCAACGACCGGATCGCCGGGGTTCTGGGGGATCAGCTGCGGCGCACCGATGTTCGCGAGCTTGAGCGGGACAGGGTAGCGCGCGACGCACGCGTAGCTCTCGGGGTACTGCCCCTTCACCACCGCCGCCCGTTCGCTCCCGACCCCCATCGCGACGCCGACGTCGGCGGCGGCGCGGGCCAGGTTCTCGTTGATCTTCGCGGCGTCCGGAAAGCCGCCCGTCATCCCCGTGATGAGCAACGGGGCGCGGAGCGCGTGCCCCAGGAACGTCGTCCGGACGTCGATCTCCTCGAAGTCGATTTCCGGGATCGCCCGATGGACCAACTGGACATCGTTCCAGTACCGGTAGCGGCCCTCGACGTCGCGGCCGAGGACGACCTTGACGTGCTCCGCCTTGCGGTGACTGAGGTCGAGTCCGTCGGCGTCGGTCGGTCTACTCGGACCGCGCGTGCGCCCAGCTCCCGTAGACCGCCTCCCCGCGGACCGCCCGCGCGAGCGCTCCATCCGACAGTCCGCTGATAAGAACTGCGTCCACGCCGGCGCGGGCGATCGCCCGCATCGCCTCCGCCTTGCCCCGGATCCCGCGCGTGACGTCGGTGCCCGCGCCGTCGGTCGGGAGTGCGGCGATCGCGGGGTCGGTGAGCTCCGGGATCACCTTCCGGTGACCCGACGCCGAGGGGGGGAAGATCCCCGGCACGTCCGTCGCGAAGACGACGCGCGACGGTCGCAGCAGCTCGGCCAGCTGGGCGGCGATCCGGTCGGCGCTCAGGATCGAAAACCCCCACTCGTCGTCCGGTACCACGTCACCGAACGACACGGGCGTCGTCCCGCGCTCGAGCGCGTCCTCGATCGGGGCGGCGTCGAAGGAGACGAGCTCGCCGGCCCGATTGCGAGCGTGGGTCGCCAACGGGACCGAGAGCGGCCGTCCCCCGGCGGCGACGAGCGCTCGAAGGACCAGAAGATGGAGCCGCCGCACTTCGCTCGCGACGATCGACGCGCCCCGAGCTCGCTCGCCCGTCGGAGTGCCGGCGTCCGGGGCTTTCGCGAGCCCGAACCGCGCGGCGCCCGGGTGGCCGAAAGAACCGGCGCCGTGAAGCACGACGAGGGGGGGCGCGCCGGGGGCGCTCAGCTCCGACGCGAGCCGGGCGATCACCTTCGGCCGACTCTTCTCGACCTCGCGCTTCCGAGTGATCAGGCTCCCGCCGAGCTTGACCACGACCGGGGGTCGGGCCGCTCGGGGTTCGTCCTCCATCCGGACGATCCCGGCCTAGGCGTGGTCCGGTCCGCTGAAGCGGGAGAAGAGGATGAGACCGCCCGCGAGGAGCGGGGCGACGCTGCCGAGGTACAGCCAGTGGAATCCGGAGTAGATCCAGTACGCCATGCCGGTGAGCCCGACTCCGACGAGCACCGCCCCGGCGATCACGCCGAGGACGTACCATCGGCTGCCCTCGGCTTCGGCGTGCGCCGGCCGGCTCTCGTGGGACGCTTCCATCTGGTGCGCGCGACTGTCCGCCCCCTTCAAATCGGTTCGGTCTGGGTCCGGCGCGCGGCCGTGGACGTCGGCGACCGTCGGGCCGTATAATCCGGCGACACCGGGACGATTCGTCGCTTTCGCGCACCAAAGATAGATATGCGCGACCGACCTCGGACCCCCGCCCGCACCGTGGGCAGGTTGCTATCAGTGGCCCCTTCCCGTGAGGAACGACCGTTCGACTCGGACCGGCTCCCCGAGCCGGGCGAGGCGGCGAACCCCACGGCGACGCCGGTCGGCGAGCGTCGCGGAGCGGCCGCTCCAGCGCCGGCGCCTCCCGCGGGGTCGGCCCCTCCGCCAACCTCGGCCAGTGAGTTCCTCGACGAGATCCTCCTCAGCAAGAGCGACCTGTTCCGCGCGAGCCGCGACGTGCTCCGCGACTCGCACGTTCCGAGCCGTCTGCCGCACCGCGAGACGCAGATCCGGGCGGTCGCCGAGGTGCTCGCCCCCGCGCTCCGCGGGGACCTCCCCTCCAACCTGCTGATCTACGGGAAGATCGGGACCGGGAAGACCGCGGTCGTCGCGCAGGTCCGCCACGACATGCAACGCCGGGCCGAGGCGAAGGCGCTCTCGTTCGTGACGATCAACTGCGGGAACATCGACACCGCGTACAGCCTGCTGCAGACGATCGGGAACACGTACGCCCGCACCGAGGCGGACCGGATCCCGACGGGCTGGTCGCTCGATCGGGTCCAGGCCGCGATGCGCCGTCTGATGGACGGCGTCGG
>JASHXM010000208.1 GCA_030043545.1 Thermoplasmata archaeon
GGCCTGCCGCGGTACTACGCCGAGCTGTCGCTGTTCCTGGCGGCGATGAGCGGCCTGGTGCTCTCCGACAACCTCCTCGAGTTCTTCCTGTTCTGGGAGCTGGTCGGCGTCTGCTCGTACTTCCTGATCGGATTCTACTACGAGAAGCCGAGCGCCGCCTCGGCGGCGAAGGAGGCGTTCCTCGTCACGCGCGTCGGTGACGTGCTGTTCCTGCTCGGCGTCTTCCTCTACTTCTCCCACTACGCGCTCGCCGGTCCCGGCGGCGGGTGGGCGGCGAGCGGCTTCCTGTTCGCGAACGGCAGCCAGCCGTTCCTCGCCGGCTCATTCGGCGGCTCCTCGACGGTGCTCACCGTCGCCGGCCTCCTGATCCTCGGCGGCGCGGCCGGGAAGAGCGCGCAGTTCCCGCTCCACGTCTGGCTGCCGGACGCGATGGAGGGGCCGACGACCGTCTCGGCGCTGATCCACGCGGCGACGATGGTCGCCGCCGGCGTGTACCTGCTGGCGGTGACGAGCCTGTTCCTGGGGTTCACCGCCGCCGATCAACTCGCGATCGTCGCGATCGGCGGCTTCACCGCGTTCTTCGCGGCGACGATGGCCGTCGTCCACCCCGACATCAAACGGGTGATCGCGTACTCGACGATCAGCCAGCTCGGCTACATGGTGCTCGCCGTCGGCGCCGGCTTCACGATGGTCGGGCTGTACCACCTGTTCACCCACGCGTTCTTCAAGGCGCTCCTGTTCCTCGCCGCCGGCTCGGTGATCCACGCCGTCGGCACGCAGGACCTGTTCAAGATGGGCGGGCTGAAGCGCCCGATGCGGCTCACCGGCATCGCCTTCGCAATCGGCGGGCTCGCGCTCGCCGGGATCCCGCCGTTCGCCGGCTTCTGGAGCAAGGACGACATCCTCTCCTCCGTCTACAGCCAGCTCGGCAGCCACCCCGCCTACTGGCCGTTCTTCCTGCTCGCGTTCGCCGCCGTCTTCCTGACGGCGTACTACATCTTCCGGGCGTGGTTCCTGGCGTTCTCCGGCGACCACGTCCGCGATCCCACGCTCCCCGCGGCGCACGAGGGGCCGTGGGTGATGCAGGTGCCGCTCGTCGTCCTCTCCGCCCTCGCGATCGCGGCGGGCGCGATCGCCTTCGTCCCCGGCTTCTCGAACCTCTTCCCCGGGGCGGGCGTTCCGCCGCACTTCGGGACGACCGACCTCCTCCTCTCCGCGGCGAGCGTCGGCCTCGCCGGCGCTGGCATCCTCCTCGCCTGGCGCCTCTGGGGGAACGGGCGGGTCTACGCGCTCCCCGCGGCGAGCCCGGCGCAGCCGGTCCGCCAGCTGCTCCTGAACCGGTACTACATGAAAGCCGGCTACGACTGGATCGGCGCGCGCGGCGTCTACACGGTCGCCCGGGGCGCCGACTTCGTCGACCGGTACGTCATCGACGGGACGGTCCACGGCTTCGAGCGGGCGTTCGGCGGCCTCTCCGACCGGCTCCGTCGGATCCAGACCGGGCTCGTCTCCGACTACGCGGCGTACTTCGTCGGCGGGCTGATCGCCGTCTTCGCGCTCCTCCTGCTCGTCGCCCCGATCCTGGTCGCCCGGTTCGGAGGCGGGTAGTCCGATGTGGCCGTGGATCTCGATCACGCTCCTCTCCGTCGTGGCGGGGACCGCGCTCACGTTCGTCTCCGGCCGGTACGCGCGGTGGACGGCGCTCGCGACCGCGATCGTCTTCCTCGGGGAGGTCGGTCTCTTGTTCTACGCGTTCTCCGGCTGGAGCACGTCGGGCGGGATCCTCGGGGGGTTCGCCGAGACCGAGACCCACGCGTGGATCCACGTCTCGTGGCTGTCGATCAACTACTCGGTCGGCATCGACGGGATCTCGCTGGTCCTCGTCCTGCTGACCGCGATCCTCCAGATCGCGACGGTCGTCTACTCGTGGGCGGAGTCGAACCGGCCCGCCGCGTACTTCGGGCTGGTCGGACTCACGTGCGTCGGTTCGTTCGGCGTCTTCGTCGCGCTCGACGTCCTCCTGTTCTTCCTGTTCTGGGAGGCCGTCCTGATCCCGATGTTCTTCCTGATCGGAGTCTGGGGCGGACCGCGCCGCCGATACGCCGCGCTGAAGTTCTTCATCTACACCCACGTCGCGTCGGTCGTGATGCTGGTCGCCCTCCTCGCGACCGCATTCTACGGCCAGGCCGGCTCGGGCACCACCTCGCTCGACTTCACGGCGATCGCCCAGGCGGCGAACTCGCACCTGACCGCCGTCGCGCAGACGTTCCTGTTCGTCGCGATGCTGTTCGGCTTCGGCGTGAAGTTCCCGATCGTGCCGTTCCACACGTGGTTGCCCGACGCGCACGTCGAGGCGCCGACCGGCGGCTCCGTGCTCCTCGCGGGCCTCCTCCTGAAGCTCGGCGGCTACGGGTTGATCCGGTGGGCCGTCGAGATCCTGCCGCAGGGGTTCGCCCACGCCCGGCCGCTCGTCCTCCTGATCGCGCTCCTCTCGATCGCGTGGGGGTCGATCGTCTCCCTCGCGCAGCGGGACATGAAACGGCTCGTCGCGTTCTCGTCGATCAACCACATGGGGATCGTCCTGCTCGCGATCGCGGTGAACAGCTCGCTGGGCCTGATGGCCGCGGTGCTCCTCATGTTCGCCCACGGGATCGTGAGCGCGCTCCTGTTCATGACCGCCGGGAGCTTCCATCACACGTTCGGCACGCGGGACCTGGCCTCGGTCGGCGGGATCACGCCGACCACCCCGGCGCTCTCCACGATGATCATGGCCGGATCGTTAGCGTCCCTCGGTCTTCCGGCGCTGATCAGCTTCCCCGCCGAGTTCGCCGCCCTCCTCGCCACCTGGGCCGCGTTCGGCTACTGGGTGTTCCTGCCGCTCGGGATCCTCGTCGTCACCGCCGCGTTCTACCTGTGGATGATGCAGCGGGTGCTGTTCGGCCCCCCCCGGGACGTGCCGGCGACGGCGCACGACGTCCCGTGGTACGAGGGGGTCGGCATGGGGATCCTGGTCGGGCTCGCGGTGCTGTTCGGCATCCTCCCCGGGCTCCTCGTGAACGTGATCGCGAACTCCCCGGTGAAGGGGTTCCCGGGGCCGTAGACCGATGGAGACGCTCGCGCTCGCCGCCCCGTACGTCCCCGAGCTGATCGTCCTCGGGGCGGCGCTGCTCGTCTTCCTGTGCGACGTCCTCGGGCTCCGGCGCACCGAGTGGGTCGGTGGGATCGCCGTCAGTGGTTCCGCGCTCGCTCTGCTCGCGGTCCTCGCCGACCTCGGCACCGCCGGACTCGGGGTGTTCCGGACGCTCCCCGCGAGCTCGGTCGACGCCGCTCCGACCGCCGCGCTCACGGCGTACACGTCGCTCGGCCTCATCTTCGCCGCGATCTTCCTGATCGCGGCGCTCCTGGTCGCGCTCGCGTCGACGAGCCGTCCCTCCGAGGAGCGCGGCGCGCCGATCTTCTTCGGTCTCCTCCTCCTCGCCACCCTGGGGATGCTGCTCGCGACGATCGCGGCAGACCTGATCTTCCTCCTCCTCGCGATCGAGGTGACGAGCATCTCCACGTACGTGATGGTCGGCTACACGCGCCGGGGGAGCCGCTCGCTCGAGGCGGCGATGAAGTTCTACATCGTCGGCGCCCTCTCCTCCACCCTCGCGTTCTTCGGCGCGTCGCTCGTCTTCGGCGCGTTCGGGACGACGAACCTGTACGCGATCCGGGCCGTGCTCGCGACCGGGTCCATCGGATACCCGGTCCTCGCCCTCCTCGGCTTCGGGTTCATCATCGCGGGCCTCGCGTTCAAGACGACGCTCGTTCCGTTCCACGCCTGGGCGGTCGACGTCTACGACGGCGCCCCGAGCGAGGTGAGCGCCTTCCTGGCGGGGGCGTCGAAGAAGCTCGGGCTGTTCGCGATCTTTCTCGTGTTCGTCGGCCCGGTGCTGTTCGTCGCCACCGGTGGGGGTTCCCTGTTCCCCGGAGGTTCGCTCGACCTCGGCCCGGTCCTCCGGTTGGTGTTCGCGATCGTCGCCGTCGGGACGATGACGTTCGGCAACGTCCTCGCGCTCCTCCAGAAGGAGATGAAGCGGATGCTCGCCTACTCGTCGATCAGCCAGGCCGGCTATCTGCTCCTCGGGATCGCGATCGGCACCGCTCCGGGGCTCGCCGGCGCGACGCTCCAGGCGTTCGCGCACGTGTTCATGAAGACCGGCGCGTTCCTGGTCGTCGCCGCCGCTGCGGCGGTCGGCATCGGGCCGCTGATCGACGACTGGCGGGGGGTCGGGAGCCGACGGCCGCTCCTCGCGGTCGCCTTCGCCGTCCTCCTGCTCTCCCTCGCCGGCGTCCCGCTGACGGTCGGCTTCGTCTCGAAGTTCGTCCTGTTCAGCGCGGCGGTCCAGGCGCAGGGCCTCTACGTCTGGCTCGCCGTCGCCGGCCTCCTCAACAGCGCGCTGTCGGTGTTCTACTACGGACGCGTGCTGAAGGTGATCTACTTCGACCCGGCCGCGCCCGCGGCGACCCCGGCCGGGGCCGTCGTCGGCGGCTCCGACGCGCCCCCCCTCCCCGCCGGCGGGATCGGCTACGGCCGGGCGGCCGCGATCGGCATTACGGCGATCGTCGTCGTCGCGCTCGGCATCGACCCGCAGCCGGTGCTCGGCGCCATCCAGAGCGCCGCCACCCACTTCCTCGCGACCGGAGCGTGAGCCCGTGGAGCGGTTCGACGTCGCCGTGGTCGGCGCCGGACCCGCGGGGTCCCTGGCCGCCCGGGCGGCGGCCGAAGCCGGCGCTCGGACGCTGCTCGTCGACCATCGCCGGGAGATCGGACAGCCGGTGCAGTGCGGGGAGTTCGTCCCCGCCCCGGAGGAGCTGGCCGACCTCCTCGAGCCGTCCGCCCCGATCGCGGCGGCGTACGGGATCCCGCCCGAGGCCGTCCTTCGGGAGACCCGCTGGATGAGCTGCGTCTCGCCGTACGGACGGCGGTACCGATTCCCGCTCCGGGGGCTCACGGTCTCCCGCCGGGCGTTCGACAAGGCGCTGGCGGTCCGCGCGGAAGGGGCCGGCGCCGAGCTCCGCTTTCCGGTCGGGGTGACCTCGGTCCGGAACGGCGAGCTCACCCTCACGGACGGAGGGCGGGTCGTCGCGACGACGATCGTGGCCGCCGACGGACCGACTTCGACGGTCGCGCACGCCGTGGGGTTCGCCCCGAGACGCACGATGTTCCGGATGATCACCGCGACCGTCGACGGGCCGTTGTCGGACGAGATCGCGCTGTACTTCGGACGGACGGCCCCGGGGGGGTACGCCTGGTGCTTCCCTCGGTCGCACGACGCGAACGTGGGTCTGGGGGTCGCAGGGCTGCCCGCCCGCACGACGCTGGGCGGGCTGTTGGAGCGGTTCGCCGCGCGCGAGCGCCTGGGCGAGCTGCGGGAGCGGACCCCCTGGTGGGTCCCGATCGGCCCGCCCCCGAGGAGCCTCGTCGTCGGGAACGCGCTGTTCGCCGGCGATGCGGCGAACCTGGTGATGGCGACGAACGGGGCGGGGATCCCGACCGCGATGCTCTCGGGCTGGCTCGCCGGGGGCGCGGCGGCCCGGCATGCTCGGGAAGGGGCACCCCTCGCCGACTACGACGCGGCCTGGCGCTCGGCGCTGTACCGCCCGCTTGCTCGCGGCGCGCGCATCGAGCGCACCGCCGGGTGGGTCGCACGGTCGGACGCGCTCTTGGCGCTCGGAATGCGCTATATCGGAGCACCGGGTCTCGACTCAGTGATGCGGCTTCGCTGGCCCGCACGGCTCGGAGGCGCCTCATGACGAGCCCGGCAGGGGCGGAGCCGGTCGAGCCGTCGATCGAGCACCTCGTGGCCGAGACGCTCGGCCCCGACGTCGAGCGGGAGCTGGTCGGCCTCTTGCCGATCCTCGAGCAGGACCTCGCCGCGATCGACCTCCGGCTGCACCAGGTGCTCGGCTCGCGCTACGCGCAGCTCACCGAGGCGGCCCGCTACGCCTGCTCGATGGGCGGGAAACGGGTGCGCCCGCTCCTGATGGCGGCGGCGTACCGGGCGCTCGGCGCCGACTCCCCCCAGCCGATCGTCTCCCTCGCGGCCGCCTTCCAGCTGATCCACACCGCGACACTCGTGCACGACGACGTCATCGATCACGCCGACACGCGGAGGGGCCGGCCGTCGATGCCGCGGGCGTACGGCGTCCCCCTTTCGATTGTCTCGGGGGACTACCTGTTCGTCCGCGCGTTCGAACTGGCGGCGGAGTACCCCAAATCAATCATCCTGAGGTGCGGCGAGTCGTGCGCCGACCTGGTCGAAGGGGAGGTGCTCCAGGAGTCGGCCCGGTTCGACCTCTCCGGGGGCCGCGCGCATTACTTCCGCGTCGTCGAGCGGAAGACCGCCGCAATCATCGCTGCAGCGCTCGCCTCCTGCGCGGAGATCCGGGAGGTCGCGCCCCCTCAGATCGATGCATTGGCCGGGTATGGCCGATCCCTCGGAATCGCCTTCCAAATCCGCGACGACCTGCTCGACGTGCTCGGGGATTCGGATCTGCTTGGAAAGCCGCTGTTCGGCGACTTCCGGGAAGGGAACCCGACCCTGCTCACACTCGAGGCGTATGGCCGGCTCGAGGGACGGCGGCAGGGCGAGTTCGAGGAGCTATTCCAGCTGCGCCGGAAGCGGACCCGGCACCTGCTCCGACTCAAGGAGCTCGTGGAGCTTTCCGGGGCTCCCGGCGCTGTGGCCGAGGAGGCGCGTACGTGGGCCGAGCAGGCGCGGGCAGCGCTAGAGCCCCTCCCCCCGGGTCCGTTCCGACGTCTCCTTGAGCAGCTCGCTGTGGCGGCCGCCGACCGACGGTTTTGACGTCTGCGCGCCTCGGCCGAGTCCGCCGGTCTCCTGTCCCCCCAGGAGCACGACGAGTCCTTTCGAGCCTCGTGGCCTGATCCGCTGGGGCTCCCGCCCGCGGTGTCAATCGACCCGGAGCTCACGAGCCGTTAAGGGCTCGCAATCTTACAGAACGTCCGATATGTCGGGGCATCGCCGGCCCTTCCGACCGATCCGCAGAATGCGGGGTTCGATCGCATCAGCGGTGCGTGCGGTGGTGATGATGGCCTTGGTCGGAAGTCTGTTGCTCACCCTCCCAGGTCTGACCCTGCTATCCAGTCCGGCTTCTCCCGCCCGCGCACCGCCGCTGGCAGAGAACATCACCGATCGATCGGCGGGTCCCGCGGGAGCGGCGCAGAGTTCGGTCCGGACGGGAGGGGTCGGCGACTCGGTTCCCCACGCTCGTGGCTTGACAGAAGATGATTCGGCATCGGAGGGGGCGACGCTGACGTTCGGTTGGTGCAATACGTCGGTGCTCCTTGACTACAAGTTTACGAACTTTAGCACCGGAGTCACGAAGACCATCGACAAGCTGGCCGAGTGCGACTTCTTCGTGGGCGCCATGAACAATTCCAGCTCGGGCCCGGGCCCCACCGGCAGAGTGACCCTTTCGCAGACCTCTTCCGATGGCGGCAGCGTCGTCCTGCCGGCATCCTGCTATTTCTCGTCTAAGGACGACGGCTGCATCTCCGTTCCGGTGACCGCTGGAACCCCGGGAGTCATCAATATCACCGCTCGCTACACCGGGGACGCCTCGGACCTACCAAGCTCGACGACGTTCGAATTCGTCGTAGCGGGAGCCCCCTCGATTGCCGGGCTCTTTTCCGGAGCCGCGCTGTTCCTCGGCACCTGCTCCGCGAACAACTCCACGGACGTGTCGTGCCAGCTCGAGTGCGTCGCCTTTCTCGTCAACGGCACCTGCGCTGGGCTGTCGGTCGCCTGGTCCGCGACGACCGGGCGCATCTCCCCGGGACCGTGCACCCCCCCCGGGGGCACGTCAGGGTCCGCGAGCAACTGTACTGCGACGTTGACGTCGTTCTATCGGGCGTTGACGGACGTCGACGGGACGGTTTCGAACAGCTCCGGGCCGCTGTTCTCCTTCACCGTGGCCGTGCTCGAGGCGATTCCGACGTATGCGTGGAGTGGGAGTGCGATCGACGCACTCGCCCGGTCCAACGGTGATCTCACCCCACCCCCGGAGCCCGACGGATGCGGCTCCTCGGAGTCGACGGCGTTCGAACTTCGCGTGGGCTCGACGTTCAGTTGCTCAGCGGGCGCCATGTGTAGCTCCCCCGGGTCCCTGGACCAGTTGGCTATCTACGACGATTCGTGCCAGGTTGAGGGCGGCGTCCTGAACCTGTCCCTCTCGGGTTCGGAGCGGTTCTCGGACGCGCCGGGCCCCGGCCGGGTGACGTTCGCCGGATGCGTCCCAGGGACGATCGATGACGTCTCGGGGTACTGTACGACGAATGTGACCGCGACGGTCGCTGGGCTCACCAACCTTACGTTGACATACCTCGGGAACGCCTCCGCGCTTCCTTCGTCGCTGTCGTTCGAACTCTCCGTGTTCGGCCCCACCCTGCTCCTCTCTCCGGTAAATGGCCCAAACGGCACCCGGGTCGATGCCTCGGGCTGGGACTTCTCTCCGAACATGACAATCACCTTCTCCGTGAGCGGGACCGCCTCGCTGGAATCACCCACGGTGTGTTCGTCGAACAGCTCCGGCTCGTTCGCCGGTTGCGAGTTCACGGTGGTGGGCCCGCCCGAGACATACACCATTACCGCGACCGGGTCGGACGGGGGAGTCGACCGGGGCACCGCGCAGTTCGAGGTACTTCCCGACACGGAGGAGTTTTACCTGGTCATATTCACCGAGCAGGGCCTGCCCGCGGGGGTGACCTGGGGCGTGTCGATCAACGGAACGACCGCCCTGAACGTCACAGCCCGTGGAGCGGAGCCGATCGGGCCGGTGAAGGCCACCGATGGTGAGGTGCTGTGGTACCTCGCGGTGGGAGGCTACACCGTGCAGATCCCGAGTCCGCGGAACTACGTACCGGTCTCGGCCGTCGAGTCCATCGAGGTCCTGGGGTCGGGGTCGGTCCACGACATTCTGTACACGAAGTCGAACGGAACCGCCCCCTCTGCGCTCTATGGTCAGCCGGGGTACAATCTCACCTTTGCCGAGTCGGGCCTGCCGGCGGGTCTCTCCTGGGAGGTTGCGCTCGGGTATCCCAACAAACTCGGTCTCGTGGTCGTGACGACGAACGCGTCGATCACCTTCGTCCTACCGAACGCGACCGACCCGACCTACTCCTTCAATGTCAGTGTGACCGGCACCCCAAATCCGCGGGGCAGTTGGTACTCGGCCCCCCGGAGCGGTCACCCGACGGTCTCCGGCAACGCGACCACGATACCGGTCCGGTTCGCGTTCTCTTACGACGTGTCGTTCGATCGGCCCTCGGCCGTCTCGTCCGGGACCTCGTGGACCGTAACGCTCACCGGTCCCGAGCCACTGGACGAGGTCGCGCAGGTAGGCCCGCCGTCCGAGAGCCAGACCTCCATCAATTCGACCATCATGTTCTGGGAGCCGAACGGGACGTACAACTACTCTGTCTCCACGGCGGGCCAGTCCGGTGCTCGAGCCGCGGGCACGGTCAGCGTGATGGGAGCTCCTGCCTCGGTCACGCCCGTACTCAGTTCCCCGGGATCCTCGGGGAGCGGGCTCGAGAGCTGGGCCGCCTTCCTCCGCGCGTATTGGCAGTACGAGCTGGCAGCGGCGGTGGTCGTGCTCGTCGTGGGTGCCATCGTCTTCGGCCGCCACCGTACCGAACCGCCAACTTCAGGACCGGATCCACACCCGCCCAACTGAATTCGGTAGATCGGGGCCGACGGCCCTTGGCTCGGCCCATGCGGGATGGCTCCGGTGCGGGCGAACGATGTCGTGCGGCGAGGTTCGAACCGATTTTGGGTTGACCCGGGTGCGCTCGACACGGTGAGACGGTCACTCTGACCGTTGCCCCTGTTCCGAAAGGGCCCCGACCTGGGCAAGCGAACACGGGCGGCAGCAGGACGGGCCGGCCCCATCGAGCGAAAGTTACTTCTAACGCGCCCTGGCTCGAAGCGGGTCGCGAGGAGAGATGGGCGGCTCCGCGACGGCCGACGCGCCAGTGGAATTCGACCGACTACCGCCCCCCTGGGCCCCGGGTTCGGCGCGCCCCCACCTTCCAGTCGGCGTGGCGGTCGTTTCCGTCGTGATCGCGTTCCTCGCGGTCGCGATGGTCCTCGCCGGCCTCCTGTTCACGTTCCACGCCGCGCTCGGCCCGTTCGTCCCCGCCTCGGTCGAGATCTTCCCGTCGATCGACCTCCTAGGGGCGGCAACCTTGGTTGTCCTCGGCGGCTCCCTCCTGGTCGTCGCGACCTGCCTCTGGCGCCAAGAGCCGTGGGCGCTCTGGACGACGATCGTCCTCGTCTTCGCGGCGTGCACGTACCTCGTTTTCACGGGGCTGATCTCCTATCTCCTGATCGTGCTCGCCGGTCTGCTGGTCTACCTGCTCGCCGTCCGCCGCTACTTCTACTGATGCGCCTCACGCTCGGCGAGCTGGCGCCCGTGCCGGCGGACCCGGCCCGGAACGCTTCCCGGATCGACGCGGTGCTCCGCGCCGCGCCCGCCGATGTCGCGATCTTTCCGGAGCTGTTCCTCTCCGGCTACCGCGTGGGCGACCGGATCCACGGACTCGCCCTCGCCGCCGACGGCTCCGATCCGGTCTCGCAGCAGCTCCGCCGGACCGCCGCCGATCGCGCGATGACGATCGTCGTGGGAGCCCCCGTCCGTTCGGCGGACCGCCCGGGGGAGGTCGCGAACGTCGCGCTGTGCATCGCCGCGGACGGCTCGCTCCACCGACAGGCGAAGCGGTACCTTCCGAACTTCGGCCCGTTCGAGGAGGCGATCGCCTTCACGCCGACGTCGCGCAGCGCCCCGATCGAGCTCGCCGGCCGTGCGGTCGGCCTCGAGATCTGCTACGACGTCTTCTTCCCTGAGGTCGCGCGGGAGCTCGCCCTCGCCGGGGCCGAGCTGCTCGTCAACATCTCGGCCTCTCCCGTCACGAGCCGTCGGCTGTTCGAGACCCTACTTCCGGCGCGGGCCGTGGAGAACGGCCTCCCGGTCGTCTACGTGAACCGGTCGGGGGTGGAGGACGGCTTCGTCTTCGCGGGCGGCAGCGGCGCGTGGGATGCACGCGGGGAGCCGCTCCCGACCGACGAGGTCCGGGTCGAGGGGCTCGGCCGAGACGAACGCGTCCTCCGCCTCGAGCTCGACCTCGGCGCCGGGCCGCGGTGGCGGCCGATGCGACCGGTCCTTCGGGACGTTGCCACACGTCCGACCGCTCCC
>JASHXM010000209.1 GCA_030043545.1 Thermoplasmata archaeon
CGTCACCGACGGCGGGTTCCGGCTGGGCCGCGCCCCGGTCGTCCGGGACGGCGCCGACCTCACGATCGTCGGGGTCGGCGGCACGCTCGCCCCCGCCCTCGACGTCGCCGACGAGCTGGGCCGCGTCGGGGTCTCGGTCCGCGTGCTCGACCTCGCGTCCGTCCAACCGGTCGACGCGCCGACCCTGCTGCGGGCCGCCCGCGAGACGGGGGCGATCCTGGTCCTCGAGGAGTTCGCCGTGGCGACGGGCGTCGGGTCGCTCGTCGCCGCGGCGGTCGCCGAGAACCAGCCCGTGCCGGTCCGCCGGCTCGGCGCTGTCGGTCTCACCGGCTCCGAGGCACCGGTCGCGGGCGGCTCGGCGCGCGCCGACGCGCTCGAGCGGGCGCGGGACGAGGCGTGGGAGCTGCTCCGGTTGCGGGGCAAGGTTGAGTAGACGGGCGGTTTCGGGGGCGCGAGGTACCATGCAGCTGTTCCTCGACACGGCGAGCGTGACGGAGATCCGGACGATGTGGGAGATCGGGATCCTCGACGGCGTGACGACGAACCCGACCCTCGTCTCCAAGGAGGGCCGCAAGTTCGAGGAGCTGATCCGCGAGATCTGCGCGATCGGGATCCCGTCGGTCTCGGCGGAGGTCGTCGCGACCGACGTCGAGGGGATGCTGAAGGAAGGACGCCGCCTGCGCGAGATCCACCCGGCGATCTACGTCAAGATCCCGATGACGCCCGCCGGCCTCCAGGCGACGAAGACCCTCGCGAAGGAAGGGACCCGGGTCAACATGACGCTCGTCTTCAGCGCGAACCAGGCGCTCCTCGCGGCGAAGGTCGGCGCGGCGTACGTGAGCCCGTTCATCGGCCGGCTCGACGACCAGGGCCAGGTGGGGATGGACCTCGTCCGCGAGATCGTCCCGATCTTCCGCAACTACCGCTACGCGACCAAGGTGCTCGTCGCCAGCGTCCGCCACCCGATCCACGTGCTCGAGGCGGCGACCGCCGGCGCCGACATCGCGACGATGCCGTTCGCCGTGATGGAGAAGCTGCCGCTGCACCCGCTCACCGACCTGGGGCTCGCCCGGTTCCTCAAGGACTGGGAGAAGGTTCCGAAGGGGTGACGGACCGACCGGTGGCCGCCCGCGAGCCGCTGCTCGAGCGGTACCTCCGCCTCACGCGCGAAGCGCTCGACCGGGTGCGGCCGGGCCCGCCGGCCCGGTCGTTCCTCCGCGGCGCCTCCGACGACTTCCTGACGATGGCCCGCTCGTACCTCTCGGATGCGGAGCACTTCCGGGCCTCGGGCGACGCGGAGCGGGCGCTCGCCGCGGTCAGCTACGCCCACGGGTGGCTCGACGCCGGGGTCCGGCTGGGAGTCCTCGACGGAGGGAACGATGAGGCGCGGTTCACGCTCTTCAAGTAGCGCGGGGCGCCGGACGCCGACCGTCGCCGAGCCGACGCTCGCGGCGATCGAGCGGCACCTGACCGAGCGGGAGCGCCGCCGCGAGACGCTGTTCGAGCGGGCGCGGCGTCTCCGCCGGCTCTCCCGGACCGCCATCGCGCACCTGCACGCGGGCGCGCCGACCGACCGGACGGTCGCCCCGATCCGGCGCGAGCTCGCCGCCCTCCAGGCTGCGGTCGACGCCGGCGGCGCCGCCGACGAGTCGGTCGCCCTGGACGCGCTGCAGGAAGCCGCCGAGGCGAGCCTCCTCGCGGCGGTCGTCGACGGGGGCCCCGTTCCCGGGCCGCGGGAGCTCGGGGTCGCCCCCGAGCCGTACCTGCTCGGCCTCGCGGACACGGTGGGCGAGCTCCGGCGCCGGGCGCTCGACCGTCTCCGACGGGACGATGTCGCCGGCGCGGAGGCCGAGCTCGCGACGATGGAGGCGCTCACCGAGGCGCTCCTCCGGTTCGACACCGCCCGCGCGATCGTCCAACTCAAGCCGAAGCAGGACACCGCGCGCGCGCTCGTGGAGCGGACCCGCGGGGACGTCGTCCTCGCCCGGGCGCTCGCCCGCGCGAACGCGCGGGGAGGCCGGCGCCGATGATCGGACCGCGCCGGACGATCGGCGTGATCGGCGGGTCGGGGGTCTCGGGCGTCTTCGGCACGCCGCGCGCGACGCACCGCGTCGGCACGCCGTGGGGGGCGCCGTCCGGGCCGATCGAGGAGGGCGAGGTCGGCGGGGTGCGCGTCCTGTTCCTGCCCCGCCACGGCCCGGGCCACACGATCCCGCCGCACCGCGTCAACTACCGGGCGAACGTCGACGCCCTCGCGTCGCTCGGCGCGGAGGCGATCGTGACGGTGAGCTCGGTCGGCTCGCTCAAGGAGGAGCTGCCGCCCGGGACGTTCGTCGTCCCGAGCCAGTTCGTCGACCTGACGAAGCAGCGGCCGACGACGTTCTTCGACGGCGGGAAGGTCGTGCACATCTCCGTGGCGGACCCGTTCTGCCCGGATCTCGCGCGCCGGGCCGCGGACGTCGGCACCGCGCTCGGGATCCCGTTCGCCGTCGGCAAGACGTACGTCTGCATCGAAGGGCCCCGGTTCAGCACCCGGGCCGAGTCCGCGTTCTTCCGGTCGTTCGCCGACATCATCGGGATGACACTCGTCCCCGAGGTGACGCTCGCCCGCGAACGGGCGATCTGCTATCTCTGCCTCGCGATGGTCACCGACTTCGACGTCTGGGCGGACCGGCCGGTCGCCCTGCGCGAGGTGATCGAGACGATGCACCGCAACGTCGAACGGATGCAGCGGGTCGTCGCCGCCCTGCTCCCGGCCCTCGCCGTGCCGCCGACGTGCGCGTGCCGGCACGCGCTCGACGACGCGGGCGTCTGACCGACTAGACCGCCGGGCCGCGGCGGACGGTGATCGGGATCCGGTTCGCGGCGAACTCCCGTTCCGCGATCTCGACCGGGTCGACCATCGCGGTCGGCAGGTCGATCAGCATCGGAGCGCCGAGCGACACCTGGAGCGCGCGGGCCCCGAGGATCCGGGCCCGCTCGAAGCGGGTGTACTGGTCCGGGCCGGGCAACACGGGCGGAGCACGGTCGGTCACGCTCGAGAGTCCCGACGCCGCGATGCCGCCGGCGGCCGTCAAGGAGGCGGGCACTCGGGCCTCGATATTTACCGTTTGCCCCGGAGCGCGCAGGCCCCGGAGGAGCCCCGGTCGGACCCCGCGGCCGGGACAACCGTTACGAGCCGGCGGCCGGTCCGCGGGCCCGTGCCGGCGGGGCGGTTCGGCTACTCGGGACGGCTGCTCGCCCGGATCTGGAAGTTCCTCGTCGCCTACGCGGGCGTCTACGTGACGGCCTCGGGGGGGTTCTTCCTGCTCGACGCGGGCCGGGTGAACCTGTTCAACTCGTTCTACTGGGCGATCGTCACGCTGTCGACGATCGGCTACGGCGACGTCGTCCCGACGACCGCCCCGGCGAAGCTGTTCACGATCGGGGTCGCCGCCACCGAGGTGTTCCTGACCGCGTACCTGGTCACGCTCGTCATCGGGGTGGTCACGGAGGAGGCGCAGCACCGCGCGCTCGGGACCCTCGGCACCGGGATGACCCGCCATATCGTCGTCCTCGGCTACTCCCCCGTCGGCCGGGCCGCCGTCCGGGAGCTGTTGGAGCAGGAGCAGCGGGTCGCCGTCGTCGTCGAGCACGCCGAGGACGTCGCGAACGTCCGGTCGCTCGCGGGCGATGACCGGCTCTACGTCACGTACGGGCCGCCGGCCGACCCGGACCTCCTGAAGCGGACGAACGTCGGCGCCGCCCACTCGGTCGTCGTCTGCACCGCCGACGACGCGGTGAACATGATCGCCGCGCTCAACGTCCGCGCGGCCGCCCCGGAGGTCCGCATCGTCGTCTCCGTCGGCCGCCCCGAGCTGCGCGAGACGCTCCGCTCCGCGGGGGTCACGTACGTCGCGAGCCCGCCCGACCTGGGCGGCCGGCTCTGCGCCGCCGCCGCGTTCGAGCCCGAGGTCGCGGTCGCGCTCGAGGAGCTCAGCGAGGGGTCGGAGCGCTCCGACATCCAGGAGTACGTCCTCTCGGCGACGACCCCGCTGTCGACCCAGACGTTCGGCGAGGCCGAAGGGATCGTCCGCCGCGCGACCGGCTGCATCCTAGTCGGCTACGCGCGATCGGTCGAGGGAGGGGCGTACGCGACGTTCGTCGACCCGCCGACCGACGCCGCGCTCCGGCCCGGCGACGCGGTCCTCCTCGTCGGCACGATCGAGAACGTCCGACGGTTCCGCCACTGGTTCCAGGTCGACCAGGGTCGGTAGCGCGCCGCTACGCGTAGCCGAACTGACGCCGGGCGAAGTCGGTCATCCGCTCCGGGCTCCACGGGGGCTCCCAGACGACCTCGACCTTGACGGCGCCCGCGCCGGACGCCTGCCGGGCCGCCGTCTCGACCTCCCGGACGAGCTCCTCGATCGACGGACAGCCGGGGCTCGTCATCGTCATCCGGATCGTGAGCGCCCCGGCGTCGTCGACCGTCATCTCGTAGACGAGTCCCAGGTCGACGATGTTCATCGGGATCTCCGGGTCGTAGATGTTCTTGAGCGCCGCGACGACCTTCTCCTCGAGCGGCGACGCCGCGGGGGCTCCGGCCGGGCGGGGGGTCGGTGCGGCGGCGGCCGCGGCGCGGCTCGGCAGGAACGGACCGACGACCTCGAACCCGGCCGGGACCTGGTCGGCGTGGTAGCGCACCTCCGCGTCGCGGAGGAAGGCGAGGCTTGCCCGGTCGATCAGCAGGGGCAGTCCGTCGATCTCCACCGCGAGGTCACGGGGCGTGAGCCGGTCGATCATCATCTGGGCGTGGGGGCGCATCCCCCGCTCGACCCAGAGGCGCACTGCCGAACCGGCGGGCCGTCCGGCGAGCGCCGCCGCGATCGCGTCGCGCGCCGGCGCGGTGAGCTTGAGGCGGACCGCCTCGTCCTGGGGCGCCCCGTCGCCGCGGCGCTCGGCTTCCTTCGTCATCGACGGCGGGGGAACCACCCCGGACGCGGCTATACGCCTATAGGGGGCGGGTCAGCCGCCCGTCACGTCGCCCAGGAACTCGCGGATCGTGCCCAGGAACTCGCGGGGCTGTTCCAAGACGGTCAGGTGGCTCGACCCCGCGAGAACGCGCAGGTGCGCCGGCTCGATCCGCTCGTTCATCTCGGCCGACGCCTCGAGGAAGTAGTCGTACCGACCGACGACGACGAGGGTCGGGACCTCGATCTTCGAGTAGTAGCGGCGTCCGTCCCACCGCGCGATCGTCCCGTCCACGGTGAACTCGTCGCCCGTCCGGGTCATCATCGCCCGGTAGACCGACGGGGCGAGGCGCGTCGCCTTCCAGTCGGGCGGGTCGGACTTCAAGAAGCGCGACTGGAACGGCCGGGAGATCGCCTCGGCAAGCGTGTGGTACTCCGGCGAGTCGAACGCCCGGGCCCGGGTCAGCTCGCGGAGCCGGGCCCGCTGCCGCGGGGACGCCGACGAGATCATGAGGCGGTACGCCTGGCGGACCTCCTCGCCGCTCCCGGCCGACGCGCACAGGAGCAGCGACGTGAGGTGGCGCTCGTAGCGGTGAGCGTACTCGAGTGCCGCGAAACCGCCGGCGGAGTAGCCGAGGAGGTGGAGCTCCCGGATCTTGAGCGCGCGGCGGATCGCCTCGATATCCTCCGCCTGGTTCGCGACGGTGTACGTCGACGGGCGGCGGGGCGACCAGCTGTGGCCGACGCCGCGGGGGTTGAACAGGATCACCCGAAGGTTCGAGTTCGCGAGGCGGAGGAGCCCGCGGAGGTAGTGGTAGGTGAGACCGGGACCGCCCGGGTGGACGAGGAGCGTCGCCGGGCCGGTCCCTTGAGCGACGTACTCGAACGCGCGACGTCCCGGAACGGTCACGCGGCGCAGGCGGGCCATCGACTCCCACTAGCCGACCGGGGCCAAAAACGTGCCGGCCGGGAACCGACGGGCTACCGCGCGGCCGGCGCCGGCGGTCGCGCGGCGAGCGCGCGCATCGCCTCGGGGAAGGCGGCGGCGAACCGGTCGAGGTCGGCCGGGGGGTTGGAGAACGACACCCGGACGAACCGCTTTCCGTGCGTCGGCGACAGGTAGTGGCCGGCCCGGACGAAGACGTCGTGCCGGCGCAATAGCTCCTCCTGGAGCGCTTCGGGGGCGACCCCGGTCTCCGCCACGTCGAGCACCGTCATGTTCGCGCGCGACGGGAACACCGGCACCCGAACGCCCGCGACCGACTCCGCGACGGCGCGGACCCGCTCGCCGTTCTCGCGCGTGCGCCGGACGACCTCGCCGATCCAGGCGCTCTTCGACCGCAGCGCGGCCGTCGCCGCGATCTGCGCGAAGACGTTCACCCCGAGGTCGTTCGTGTTGTAGCGGGCGATCGTGGCGGCCATCTCGCGGGGCGCGACGAACCCGCCCAGCCGCATCCCCGCGAGGCCGCAGTTCTTCGAGACCGACCAGACGGTGACGGTCTCCTCCGGGGCGAAGTCGGCCGCGAGGGCGTGTCCGTCCGAGAAGTCCCGGTACGTGACGTCGTTGAGCAGGATCAGGTGGCGGTCGTGCGCGATCTCGGCGAGCGCGCGGACCTCTTCGCGGGGGTAGCCGGAGCCGAGCGGGTTGAGCGGATCGATCAGGAGGATCATCCGGGTCGTGGGTCGGATCGCCTCCTGGACCCGGTCCGCCGTCAGGCGGTACGGCGGGGCGTAGATGTCGAGGTTCTGCGTGCGCGCGCCGGCGAGCTCGATGAACTTGTGGATGATCAGGTAGCTCGGGTCGGAGGCGATCACCTCGTCGCCCCGTCCGAGCAGCGCCCGGGCGATCATGTACAGCGACTCGGTCCCGCCGCCGGTGAGGAACAGCGAGAGGCCCGTGAGTCCGAGGTCGCCGCGGACGAGCTCCAGTAGCTCGGGGTCGCCGGCCGCGAGCGGGTACCCCTCGTACCGCCGGGTCCGGATCGCCTCCTCGAGGGCGCCGCGGACGACGTCCGGCGGCACCAGGTGGTTCGTGTTCTGGCTCATCCACGCGATCGCCGAACGCTTGGCGTGGGCGTAGCGGAATGCGTCGAACGGCGGCGCCGACACGCCCCAAGACCGGCCCGGGCTCGCTTAACCCCTTTGGTCGGCGGCCGTCCCGGCTTCGGCGAGGAACGTCGTGACGGTGCCGCCCGACTGCGGGTGCGCCTCGGTCCGGGAGAAGCCAGCCGCCCCGAACCGCCGGACGATCTCGGACGGAGGGGGCAGGGAGCGGAGCGACTCGGGGAGGTACCGGTACGGGCCGGCGCTCCCGACCGCCCGTCCGAGCGCCGGCACGACGCGATCGAAGTAGGCGTGGAACAGCCGACCGACGAGCGCCGAGCGCGGCTCGGTGATCTCGAGCGTGAGCAGCGTCCCGCCCGGGCGGAGGACCCGTCGGAACTCGCGCGCCCCGGCGTCGAGGTCGACGAGGTTGCGGAGGACGAACGCGTTCGTCACGAGGTCGAACGTCCCATCGGCGAACGGGAGGCGGGCCGCCGTCGCCGCGGCATAGTCGATCCGTCGCGCCCCCGCTTCGCCGGGGGCCGCGCGTACCGCCTCCGCAAGCATCGCGCGGGTAAAGTCGGAGGCGACGACGAAGGCGTCCGGGTAGTGGCGGGCCGCCAGGCGGGCCAGTTCGCCGGTGCCGCTGCCGACGTCGAGGACCCGGCGCGGCGGCGAAGGGTGGAACCGGTCGGCCGCCCAGAGCGCCCGGCTGCGCCAGAGGAGGTCCTGTCCGAGCGAGGCGACGTGGTCGACCAGCTCGTAGCGTCCGGAGATGTGCGTGAACATCCGTCGGACCTCCCGCTCGAACCCCGGCCCGGAGCGGTCGGGGTACGGCGAGCCGTCGGCGGCCCGGCGAGGGGACGACGGGGTCGCCACGGCGCGGGAGTTGGGACGGCGGCTTAACCCGGTCGGTCGGCCGCCGGCCGGAGGATGCCGGCGAGCTCGCGGACGCGCGGCGCGAGGTCGGGCCGGTGGTCGGCGACGCCGGCGTCGACCGCCTCCTCGAGCCAGGCCCGCGCCGCCGGGAGGTCGCCGGTGCGGTGGGCCAACTGCGCGAGACGGAACAGAAGCTCCGCCGTCTCCGCCCCCAGGTGCATCTCGCTCGCCTTCGCGAGCGAATCCCGGAACGCCGCCTCGGCGGCCGGATACGCCCCCTCAGCCTCGGCGATCATGCCGTGGGTCATGGCGAGCTGCTGCGCCGAGAGCCGGTCGTGGAGCGGCGTCAGCGCCCGTTCCGCGCGCTCGAGCGCCGTCGTCGCGGCCTTCGGGTCGCCCCCCTCGGCCTTCCATTGGGCGAGGTTGAGCAGGCAGAAGCCGATCCAGAGGGGCGAGCGGGAGCGTTCGGCGGCGACGAGCGCCTCCTCGAGGTCGCGGAACGCGTCGGCGGAGCGGCCGGCACCGTACTCGAGCACCGCCCGGTTCATCAGCACCCGGGCGCGGGCGCTCGGCGCTTCCCCGCTCGCGAACAGGTCGGCCGCGCGAGCGTACAGTCCGAGGGCCGCCTCGAACCGGTCGGAGCCGAGCGGGATGAGCGTGTTCGCGACGTCGACGAGCGCGTGGCCCTGTTCGAGCGGGGTCCCCGACCGCTCGGCGATCTCGAGGGCGAGCCGCTGGTGCGCCTCGGCGCGCGGCAGGTCCGCGATCCGCCAGTAGACGTTGCCGAGGACCCGGTGGGCGGAGAGGAGGTCCTGCGGCGTCCCGGACGGTTCCAGGAGGTGGAGCGCCTCGAGCGCGAGAGACTCGGCCTCGGCGTACATCCCGCGGTCGCCCCGGGTCCAGGCGAGCGCGATGGTGGCGCGGCCGAGCTCCACGTCGGGCACCCGCCCGGCGCGGGCGAGGTCGACCGCGGCGGCGAGCGCCTCTTCCGACCGGACGAGGTCGCCGGTCTCGTGCTTGAGGCGACCGAACTCCGTCAGGAGCCGGACCTCCCGACGGGGGTCGCGGTCGGTCCGCCGCCGCTCGGCGTCGAGCGCCCGGGTGAGGTGGGAGACCGCGGCGTCGAGCGCGAACGCGCGCGCCGCGGTCTCCGCCGCCCGCAGGTTGTACTCGACCGTCTTGGCCGGGTCGCGGCCGAGGTAGAACTGGCGCGCGAGCTCGAAGTCGCTCGACCTCCCGCGGGCCTCGAGCGCTTCCCCGACGCGCCGGTGGAGGATCCGTCGACGGGTCTCCGTCAGCTCGGCGTAGACCCCGGCCCGGGCGGCCTCCGAGACGAACTCGTACACCTCGTCGCCCTTCTCCCGCAGCAGGCCGGCGAGGACGAGCCGGTCGATCCCCTCCGTGAGCCGCTCCTCGCCGATGCCGGCGACGGCGGCGAGCCGCTCGAAGTCGAACTCGCGGCCCAGGATCGCGGCGTAGGTGAGGATCTTCCGCTCGGTGTCGTCCAGCGCATGGATCCGGTCCATCAGCACGGCGACGAGGTCGTGGGCCGTCGCCGCCCCGGCGTCGGAGACGAGCCCGCCGATCGCGGCCCGGACGAGCTGCTCGACGAACAGCGGGTTCCCCTCGGTCTGGGCATGCCACCGCTCGACGTCGGCCGCCGCGGGCGCGGCGCCGCCCTGGAGCCAGGCGACGAACTCCGTCAGCTCCTCGACCGTGAGCGGCCGCAGCTCGAGCACCCGGAACGTCGGCGCCCGGGCGAGCGCGGCGATCGGCTCCCGGCTCTCCGCCGGCAGTTCCGCGTCGAGGCCGGCGGTCGCGGCGAGGGCGATCGAGGCGTCCGGCAGTTCGTCGGCGAGCCGCCGGACGAACTCGAGCGACGACGGGTCCGCGAACGGCAGGTCGTCGATCGCCAGGAGGAGCGGCCGCTCGCGGGCGAGGGCGAGGAAGTGGTCGACCAGTTCCACGAACAGACGGTCGCGGCCCGCCCCGAGCCCCTCGACCGCGGTCGCGCCCACGGGCGCGAGGATCCGCTCGATCTCCTCGGACGGGGTCCGGGACGCGACCACGGGGCCGGCGTCGTCCCCGGGGAGCGGGGCGGGATCGAGGAGGGGCACGAGGATCGGGGGGAACGCTCCCTCCGCCACCGGGTCGATCGGGGCGACGCCGTCGTCCGCGAGCGCGGCGACCAGGTCCCGCACGAGCGAGAACGGGGCGGGGAGCTCGTCCGGCAGGGCGCGCGCGGCGGCGACCCGGAACCCCCGGTGCCGCCCGAAGGCGGTCGCCGTCCGGAGGAGCGCGCTCTTGCCGACGCCGCCGGGTCCCCGGATCAGGATCCCCCGGCCCGTCCCCTCGCCGGCTTCGCCGATCGCGACCTCGAGCGACTCGCGCAGCTCGCTCCGTCCGAAGAACGGCGGCGGCGGAGCATCGGAGGGGCCGGCCGCGGGCGTCACCGGGTCGACGACCTCGAGCGCGGCTTATACTCGTTGCTCGGAATCCGCCGGCGAAGCCGAACCGTCCCCGGCGAGGTCGCGACGCAGCTGGTCGTACGCCGCGGTGAGCCGCGGCGACAGCTCGGTGACCTTCAACGCCGTCGCGGCGTCGAACGCCGCGCGGGCCCCGGCGAGGTCGCGCGTCTTGTACCGGAGGCGGGCCAGGTGGAACACCGCCTCGGCCTCGTCCGCGGCGATGTGGTTGGCGCGCGCCATCGCGGCCGCCCGGTCGTACGACGCCGCCGCATCGTCCCACTGACCGGCCCGCTCGGCGATCAGCCCCCGGTTGAGCAGCACCTGCTCGAGGCCGAGCCCGTCGGCGAGCCGCTCCAGGAGGCGCCCGGCCTGCTCGTTGTCCCGCTCCGCCTCCTCGACCTGGCCGAGGGCAAGGCGCATCTCGACCCCGGAGAGGAGCGCCCGGCCGAGCGCCCGCGTGTCGTGGATCCGCTCGGCGACCTCTCGGGTCTGGGCGAGCAGCTCGAGCCCCTCGGACGGCCGGACCTCCCCGACCGTGACGCCGAGGTTGTGGAGCGCCCGGGCGAGCTCGGTCGTATCCGGGGCCGCCTGGAGCCGGTCCGCGGCCCGCTGGTACCACTCGATCGCCACGTCCCGGACCTCGTCGCCCAGCATCGCGAACGCGTTGCCGATGTCGATCGAGAGGCGGCCGACGATCCCGGGCGGGGCCGAGTCCGGCAGCGCGTCCAGCGCCCGCATCCCCTCCTCCAGCGAGTCGCGGTACGCCCCCTGCTGGAAGGCGACGCGCCCGAGGAGGCGGTACGTCTGGGCGATCCCGAGGTGATCGCCGGTCGACTCGAACAGCGGGAGCGCCTCTTCCGCTCCGCGGACGGCCGCCGGCACGTCCAGCTTCTCGCGCGCGATCTCGGCGCGAGCCAGCACGAGGCGGGCGCGGATGCGGGGCTGGTCGCGGCCGACCCGCTCGAGCGCCTCGCGGTAGCACCGGTCGGCCGCCGGGAAGTTCGACGTGGCGAAGCAGAGGTCGCCGAGCGTCTCGGCGACCTCCGCCTGCTCCGCCGCCCGATCGCCCCCCAGGGCGGCGAGGTCGAGCGCTGCCCGCTCGAGCTCGTGGATCGCGACGTCGAGCTCCCCGCGCGCCCGGGCCGCCTCGGCCGCCCGGCGGTTGTACTCGTACGACTTGGCGGGTACCTTGCCGAGGAAGTAGTGGCGTCCGAGCTCGGCGACGATCTCGGGCGTCGGGGTCGGGTACGTCGACTCGATCACCTCCGCGAGCCGACGGTGGAGGATCCGCAGACGGCTCTCGGTGAGCGCCCGGTACACCCCGGCCCGGAACGACTCCTCGGCGAAGGCGAACCGCTCGCCGCCGGGCCGTTCGAGCAGGACCCCGCGTCGGACGAGCCGCTCGAGCCGTTCGGCGAGCGTCTCCTCGTCGGCGCCCATCGCCGCCACGAGGATCGGGAAGTCGAACTCCGTCCCGATCGCGCTCGCGTAGGCGAGGATCCGTTGCTCGTCGGCGGTGAGCGCGGGAAGCCCCGCGCCGGCCGCCCCGCGGGGACGGGAGCCCGCCCCCGTCCGGCCGTGCATCGCGCGGAGATTCCCGTGGGGTGAGTTAAACCCGCCCGCCGAGCGGCCGGCCGATCGCTCCCGACCCGGTCCGCCTCCGCAAGGGTTATCTAACGCATCCCGGCTCGGCGCCGCCCATGGACGACGAGACGTCCCCGGCGCCGCCCGAGCGCGGGCGGATCGCGATGATGTCGCTGCCCCGGCGGGCGACGTTCTGGGGGTTCGGGACGCTCACGATTCTCGGGGTCGCGTTCTACGTCTGGTGGGGGCTCACGTACGGGGTCTGGATCGACAACGGGGTCTACGCCGTTACGATCACCCTCCTGCTGTTCGGCCTCGCCGGGATGTGGCTGATGATGCCGAACCCGCCGCCGCCGGCGCCGACCTCGTAGGGCGTCCGGTCAGATCGGCTGGGCGGCGACCGCCCACCGCACGTCGCGCTCGACGCCGCAGGCGATGCAGCGGGCCGGGGGTCCGGTCTCGAACGGGAACCGCTCCTCCGGGGTCCCGAGGAGGGCCCCGTCGATCGCGCGTTCGATCTCGTGGCCGCACGCCTCCGCACCGCACCAGCCGACGTACCGCACGCGGTCGGAGTGCGCGAGCTCGGCGAGCGTCGCGGCCGGGGCGAACGAGGCCCGGAACCGCGTCTCCGCCCGCTCGCGGAGCGTCCGGTCGAACTCGTCGAGCCGGGTCGCCACGTCGGACTCGAGCGAGTCGAGGCGGACCGTCCCCTTCGCGCCGAACCGGTCGACGGCCGTCGCGGTCCGCTCCGCCGCCTCCCGGCGGCCAACCTCGAGCCGGAGCGGGACCCCCTTGAGCTCCCACCGATAGTACTTCGCCCCGGGCCGCTCGTCGCCCGCGTCGAGCCGGACCCGCCGCCCCGCCGCGCGGAGCCGCTCCGTGATCTCGGACGCCGCGGCGTTCACCGCCGGGCCGGCGCCCGCGGCCGGGATCGGGACGACGACGACCTCGAACGGCGCGACCGCGACCGGGAACACCGCCCCCTTCGCGTCGCCGTGGATCGCCACGATCCCCCCGAGGAGCCGTTCGGAGAGCCCGAACGTCGTCTGGTGGACCAGTTTCTGGGTGCCGTCGACCGCCTCGTACCGGATCCCGTACGGGCCCGAGAAGTTCTCCCGGTAGTGGTGCACCGTCCCGAGCTGCAGCGTCCGGGGACCGCCGATCGGCGCGTCGAGCGCGACCGAGTAGGCGGCGCCGGCGAACTTGTCCCAGTCGGGGCGTCGGAGCGCGAGGTACGGCAGGCCGAAGTCGGCGGCCATCTTCGCGAACGCCCGGAGGTTCTCGTGGACCCGCCGGGTCGCCGCGGCGTCGTCGACCTGGCAGGTGTGCTCCTCGAAGAAGTGGATCTCCCGCACGCGGACGAACGGTCGGGTCGTCTTCGTCTCGTAGCGGAACGTGTTGACGATCTGGTAGACGGCGAGCGGCAGGTCCTTGTGGGACCGGACCCAGAGGGCGAACGTGGGGTACATCGCGGTCTCGCTCGTCGGGCGGAGGACGAGCGGAACGTCGAGCGGGGTGAGACCGCCCCGGGTCACCCAGTAGACCTGGGCGTCGAACCCCTTCACATGCTCCTTCTCCTTCGCGAAGTCGGTCTCGGGGATCAGCGTCGGGAATTCGACCGCCTCGGAGCCGATCGCCTCGATCTCCCGGATCATCACCTGGTCGAGGCGCCGGCGGGCGCGGAGGCCGTACGCCGTCCAGATGTTCATCCCCTTGACCGGGTAGCGTTTGTCCGACAGGTCGGCCGCCTCCACGACGGCGAGGTACCAGTCGATGAACGCGGCGTCCTTGTCCGGGAGGTCGGCCATGGGACGGGCGGGACGGGAGGGAGGTCGGTTAAAGCCTCCTCCCGGGCCGCTCGGACGACGCTCGGCTCCGCCGGTGCGTCGGCCGCCGCGCGCCGCGGTTCGACCGAGCCGTTAAGCCGACCTCCACCTCTAGCACTCGGGCCATGCGCCTCGTCGTCTGCGTCGACCGGGACGACGATCTCGGTCGGAAGGCCCAGGTCGCCGGGCCGGTCGTCGGCCGCGCGCAGGTGCTCGACGCGGCGGTCCGCCTCGCCACCGCCGACCCCGAGGACGCCGACACGAACGCCGCGTTCGCGGCGGTGAGCCTCCTCGACGAGCTCCGCGGAGCCGGCGAGGAGGTCGAGGTGTGCGTCCTCACGGGGGCGGCGAAGGTCGGCGTCCTCTCCGACCGACGCGTCGCCGAGCAGTTCGACCGGGTGCTCGCGGAGGTCCACCCCGAGTCGGCGTACCTCGTCAGCGACGGGGCGGAGGACGAGTACCTCTACCCGATCCTCGCGTCGCGGGTGCGGATCGACGGGATCCGCCGCGTCTTCGTCCGGCAGAGCGCGACGATCGAGTCGACGTACTACACGCTCGTCCGGGCGCTCAAGGACCCGAAGCTCCGGGCGAAGACGGTCCTCCCGTTCGCGCTCGTGCTCCTGATCCTCGGGATCGCCGCCGCGGGCGGCGTCCTGATCTGGGGGATCATCGGCCTCGCGATCGTCCTCGGGATCTACCTCATCTTCTGGACGTTCGACATCGACGAGGCGATCATCGAGTCGATCCGCGGGGCCTCCTCGGACATCCGCCAGGGGTCGGTCGCGTTCGGGTTCGGCCTGCTCGCGCTGGCGCTCGTCGGCGTCGGCTTCCTCTCGGGGTACAACCTCTACGCCGGCAGTCCGGCGGTGTCGGAGCTCGACCGATCCCTCCTGTTCCTCCAGGGGGGTCTCTTCTGGTGGATCCTGGGCGCGTTCGGCTGGGAGACCGGTCGCGCGATCCGCCGGAAGTTCGCGACGGGCCGGTTCCCGGGATCGTTCCTGGTGGCGACGACCTCGATCGTCGGGATCGGGCTCGTCAGCTACGGGATCGTCTTCCTGCTCCGGTACCTGGAAGGGATCACCGGCTCGTCGGACGTGCCGTTCCTCGCGGGCCTGATCGTCCTCGGGCTCGGCTTCGTGATCGGCGCCGGCGTCATCCAGCAGTACTTCAAGTCGGCCGCCCGCGGCTCCGCGCCGCCGCCGACGCTCGGCTGACCGCCGCCGTCAGCCGCGGGCGGACGGCGTCGCGCGCTCAGAGAGCGCCCGTTTGACGTCCGCCGTCGGGACGTCGAGCCCGCACCGTCCGAGGAGCGTCGCCCGGACCGCCTCGGCCCCGGGCCCCTCCTCGGCGGCCCGGCCGGCGAGCGCGATGAGGTCCTCCCAGTAGTTCCATGGGAAGACGATCCAGGCCCACGCCGCCCGGTCGATCTCCTCGGCGAAGTACGTCGGCACGTGGACCGCCCCCCCGATGTGGAGGAACGCCGCGGTGTCGACCCGACGGGGGCCGGCCGCCGCGACGTGCTCCCGGGCGAGCTTCAGGCTCTCGCCGGAGTCGGTGATGTCGTCGACCACGAGCACCGCCTCGCCGGCGACCGGGCCCGAGAGCCCCTCGGTGACCGCGGCGACCCCGTCCTTCGTCGCCGTCACCCCCCAGTGCTGCGCCCGCAGCGAGACGATCCGGCGGACGCCGAGCCGGTCCGCGAGCAGCCGCGCCGGCACCCAGCCGCCGCGGGTGACGCCGACGATCGTCGTCGGGAGCGCGCCCGCCGCCCGGACCTTCCGGGCGACCGCGTCGGCCCAGCCGTCGACGTCGGCCCACGTCGCCCGGCGGCAGCGGGGCAGCTCCGCCATCTCGCCGTCGGGCTACGGGTAGAAGCCGCGCGTCTTGGTCGCCTCGACGACCCGCTGGATCGCGAGCACGTAGGCGGCGGTGCGGTTGTGGACCTTCCGCTCGACCGCGACCTTGTGGACGTCCTGGTACGACCGGACCATCACCTGCTCCAGGCGCTGGCGGACCTCGGAGAGCGCCCAGAAATACCCCTGGATGTCCTGCGCCCACTCGAAGTAGCTCACGGTGACGCCGCCGGCGTTCGCGAGGATGTCGGGGAGGACGGTGACCTTCTTCTCGAAGAGGACCTTGTCGGCCTCCGGGAGCGTCGGGCCGTTCGCCGCCTCGGCGACGATCTTCGCCGAGATCTTGTTCGCGTTCTTCCCCGTGATCTGGTTCTCGAGCGCGGCCGGGATCAGGATGTCGACGTTCGACTCGAGCAGCTCCTCGTTCGAGATCTGCTTCGTGCCGGGGAAGCCGACGACCGAGCCGGTCTTCTTCTTGTGCTCCTCGAGCGCGTGCGGGTTGATCCCGTCGGACTTGAAGACCCCGCCCCGCGAGTCGGAGGCGGCGACGATCGTCGCCCCCTGCTCGTCGTGGAGGAGCGTCGACGCGATGCTCCCCGCGTTGCCGAACCCCTGGACCGCCACGGTCGCCCCCTTCACCCGGACGCCGACGTCCTTCGCCGCCTCGCGGGTCACGTAGGCGCAGCCGCGGCCGGTCGCCTCCCCGCGGCCCTCGCTGCCGCCGAGGCTGATCGGCTTGCCCGTGACGACGCCCGGGACCGAGAACCCCCGCTGCATCGAGTACGTGTCCATGATCCACGCCATCGTCTGGCTGTCGGTGTAGACGTCCGGCGCGGGGATGTCGATCTCGGGGCCGATGATCAGCGAGATCTCGCTCGCGTAGCGCCGGGTCATCCGCTCGAGCTCGTCGCGGGACATCTTCTTCGGGTCGCAGACGATCCCGCCCTTCGCCCCGCCGTACGGGATGTTGACGACGGCGCACTTCCACGTCATCCACGCCGCGAGGGCGCGCACCTCGTCGAGCGTCACCTGGGGGTGGTAGCGGATGCCGCCCTTCGTGGGGCCCCGGACCATGTTGTACTGGACGCGGTGACCGGTGAAGACCCGGTACTCCCCGTCGTCCATCCGGACGGGGAAGTTCACCGTCAGCTCGCGCTTCGGGTGCTTCAGCACCTGGCGGATCCCGCCGTTGAGGCCGATGAGATCCGCGACGATATCGATCTGCTGTTTCGCCGTCTCGAACGGATTTACGGAGGACTCGGTCTTCGGCATACGACTCCGCCGGCGGGGACCCGGCCGAGGCTACTTGAGCGTGACTCAACTCTGCGACGGTGACCCACGGTGGCGGGGAAGGGGGGCGCCGAACGGGTCCCACCCGGGCGCCGGCATCCGGACGAGCCGGCCGTCCGGGGACCGGAGGACGGCGCCGCGACCGCGCCCGACCCGGCCGATCACGGTGAGCCGCCCCCCCACCGCTTTCACCGCCCGCACCGCCCGGGCGACGTACGGCGGCGGGACCGCCGCCAGCAGCTCGTAGTCGCCTCCGTAGAACGCGATCGCCCGGCGTCGATCGGGCGGCAGCCGGCCCCGGTCGAGCGGCGGGGCGTACGGGATCGACCGCTCGTCGACCACGAGCTGCTCCCGGCTCGCGGTCGCCATCAGCCGGCACGCCTCCGCGAGGCCGTCCGAGGTGTCGACCATCGCTCGAGCGTACCGGGCGAGCGCCGCGCCCTCACGGACCCGGGGGTCGATCCGGAGCAGCCCGCTCAGGCCGGCGCTCGGGCGGCCGGAGCGGGCCAGGGCGCGCGCGGCGAGGCCCCCCCGCCCGACGGTGCCGGTGGTGACGAGGAGGTCCCCGGGCCGGGCCCGGGACCGGGGGGCGAGCCGGCCCCGTCGGCCCCATCCGATCGCGGTGGAGACGACGGCCCGGACCGGACCCCCTTTCGTGTCGCCCCCGACCACGTGGGCCCCGGCCGCCTCGGCGGCCGCTTCGGCGCCGAGGACGACCTCCTCCGCCCATCGGCGGGCGGTCGAGGCGGGGAGGACCAGCGCCAGGAGGAGCCCCGCGGGGCGGGCTCCCTTCGCCGCGAGGTCGGAGAGGCTCACGGCGGTCGCCGCCCGGCCGACGAGCCGGGGGGGCGATCGGGCCAGGAAGTGGGTCCCTTCGACGAGCGAGTCGACGGTGACGACCGCCACCTCCCCGGGGCGGGGGACGAGCGCCGCGGCGTCGTCGCCGATCGGGAGGTCGCCGAGACG
>JASHXM010000210.1 GCA_030043545.1 Thermoplasmata archaeon
GGCGGACGCCCAGGTGACGGGGTACGAGAACCTCCTCGTCTTCGCCCGGCTGTACCAGATCCCTCGTCCGGAGCGGGAGGCCCGGATCCGCGAGGCGCTTCGGATTATGGGGCTCACGAACGTCGCGGACGACCTGGTCCGGGGCTACTCGGGTGGGACGATCCGCCGCCTCGAGATCGCCCAGGCGATGATGCACCAACCCCGGGTGCTGTTCATGGACGAGCCGACCGTCGGGCTCGATCCGGTCGCCCGCGACGCCGTCTGGGACCAGCTGCGGCGGGTGCGGTCGACCTACGGGACGTCGATCATGCTCACGACCCACTACATGGAGGAAGCCGACCAACTGTGCGACCGGGTCGGCATCCTGCACCGCGGCCGTCTGGTCGCGCTTGGTCGGCCCGCCGAGCTGAAGGCGAGCCTCCACACCTCGGGCGCGACGCTCGAGGACGCGTTCGTCCACTACGCCGGCGAGGAGGTCGAGCTTGGCGGGAGCTATCGGGAGACCGGGAGGACTCGGCGTGTCGCCGCCCGCCTCGAGTGACGCGCCGGTCGCCGCGGCGGTCGCGGCGACCCCGCTCCCATCCGAACTGTCCGGCGGGGTCGGGCAGACGGCGGCGATCGTCAGCCATGAGCTGCGAAAGCTGGCGCACGACCCGACGGAGCTGTTGCTCCGGGCCGTGCAGCCCGCCCTGTGGCTCGGGGTGTTCGGCTCGGTCTTCTCCGTGATCCATGCCATCCCGACGGGGTCGCTCACCTACCTCCAGTTCCTCACGCCGGGGATCCTCGCGCAGAGCGTGCTGTTCATCGCGATCTTCTACGGGATCGCCTCGATCCGCGAGCGGGAGCTCGGGATCGTCACCAAGTTCCTCGTCAGCCCGACCCCACGGGTCGTCCTCGTCGGCGGTCGCGCGCTCGCGTCGAGCGCCCGCGGGCTGTCGCAGGCCGTCATCGTCTTCGTCCTCGCCCTCGCGCTGGGCGTCTCGCTGCGGCTCGACCCGGTCTCGATCGCCGGGACATTCGCCGCGATCGTCCTCGGCTCGGCGCTGTTCTCCACGCTGTCGATGATCATCGCGAGCCTCGTGAAGACCCAGGAGCGGTTCCTGGGGATCGGACAGCTGCTCACGATGCCGCTGTTCTTCGCGAGCAACGCGATCTATCCGATCTCGCTGATGCCGCCGTGGCTCAGGACCGTCGCGATCGCGAACCCGCTCACCTACCTCGTGAACGCCCTGCGGATCCTGATGATCCCGGGCGGCACGTCGCCGCAGCCGCTCCCCGTCGATTTCGGGGTGCTGGGGGCGGTCGCGCTCGGGCTGATCCTCTTGGAGTCGCGGCTCTATCCTCGGATGGCGCAGTAGCCCCGCCGCGCGCGACGGGCCTACGCGATCGCGAACGGGATCTCGACCGACACCCCGTCGTAGACGAACTCGAGGTCGAACTCGTAGTTGGTCGTCGAGTACGTGCTCTTGAGGCAGAAGACGGCGTTGCGCGCGATCGCGCCGGCTCCCCCCGTCCCGACCACGGTGCCGCCGGGGTTGACGATCTCGGCTTCGAACGTCGTCGTGGTGTGCCCGGCGCCGAGGTTTCCCACCCAGTGCGGCGATCCGGCCGGTTCGAACGTGAGATTGAGCGGCACGCGGGAACTGCCGTTCACGATCTCCGTCCCATTGATCGGGACGACCACGGCTCGAAGGCCGTGCGGATCCAACGATGTCGGCCCGGTGAACCCTAAGGTGACGTTGATGCACTGTCCGGTCCCGCAGGAGAGCTCGGCGAGTTTCCCGGAACGGGCGGGCGAGATCGACCAGTGGAACGCCCCGGGCAGCGTCGCGAACACGACCAGGACGACGACGGTGCCGATCGCCGCTCCGACCAGCAACCCCGCGCCGGGAGCGCGGGGCGGGTCGGCGCTACCCTTCGCCATGCCTCAGCCGCATACCGAGTAGACCGCCGGTGCGGTTGAAGCTGCGCCGAGGTCGGTAGAGTATCTTTCGCCCGGTGGGAACCGGGCCCGCGCCTCGCGTCGCCGCTCGGTCCCACCGCGTTCTCCGTCGGGAAGTCGAACGACGACCGGAGGTTCACGAAGGGAGGTACTCGCCGTAGCCGACAACCTCCCCGACAACGGACTCCGAGGGACCCCCCGGTCCCGTCGTCAGAGCACTACAGCTGGGTGACGAGGATCGTGTAGCTCGTGAGCGACGTGTCGCCCGCCGCCGTCATGTCGACCGCGAACACCGCGTTGTCCCCGGTCGCGAGCGTCGCCGAGGTCTCCACGTACGACGTCGCCACGACATCGTTCGCCGACGGCACGATGTCAATCCCGAGTTGGACCTCGAAGATGGTCGAGGGGGCCGCGCTCGTCCCCCAGTTGATCTCGAAATCGTACATGATGTCGCCCGCCGTGAACCCGGCCACCGGCGCGTTGAGACAGATCCCCACAGTACCCGCATCCGTCAGCGCCGTGGGAGTTCCTAGAGTTCCCAGGTTCGACGTGGTACAGGCTCCCGCGGCGGGGATGCTGGTGCCGTTGACGGGATTCGCCTTGGCGAGGACGAACGAGACGCCCGGGGGAGCTTGCGGGACCCCGGACGCCGCGCTCTGCGGCGGGTTGGAGGTGAACGTACCGATGACGAAGGCGCCGAGCACCGCCCCGGAGAAGACGATCGCGCCGGCTCCCGCGGCGATGAACACCCAGTAGCTCCGCGCCACGATCGGCTTCGCCTTCGTGCGCGTGCGGCGGTAGTGAGGGCCCCCCCGGTACCTCGCTCCTGAAACGGCCATGAGAACTCCCGTGGATTCTGGCCTCTCAGGAACGCCGGGTGGTATATATAGGACGATGGACGCCGCGGGGGCGGTTCGAGGCGGGAGCAGTGGGCTCTATCTAGGGACGCGCGTTCCCCGGTCCGCCGATGGCGGGGCCGCGGAATCCGTACCGGTTGGCCGCCTCCCTGCTGGCGTTCGGCGGCGGCGTGCTCGGCGGGGTCTCCGCCGTGCTCCCGTGGTGGACGTTCACCGCCAAGTCGGGGGGCATCTCGGTCGCGCTGTCGCTGCTCCCGGGCAGTTCGTTCACTGCGACGGAGAACCAGACGACGGTGTCGTACACGTACGCGGCGCAGAGCCTCAACTCGGTCGGCTACCTCTACGAGGGGGTGCTCGCATTCGCCCTCGCCACCCTCGCGCTCGGGATCTTGACGGGCGTGTTCGGACTCCTCGGGGTGTTCGGGCGGTACGGGAGTACGGACCGGGGACGGGCGGCGCGGAACTGGGCCGTCACCGGCGCGTGCGTCAGTGTGATCGCCGTCGTTCTGCTCGTCGCCGTCCAGCCGTACGCGATCAGTCGGGGGCCGGACGGCTTGTGCCCGTCGGGGGGCGGGCTGACCAGCCCGTGCAACTCGTTCTGGGGGTCCCAATCGGTGTCGGCTGCCTCGATCAGCTGGGGGGCCGCAATCGGTTGGTACCTGGAACTGGGGGCGGTCATCGCCCTCACGGCCGGCCTGGTGCTCTGGCTCGCGGCACGAAATCAACCGTGGGGATCCCCCGCGCCGCCGGTCACTCCGGCACCCCCCGTCGGTCTCGCTCCATCGATCCCGGACGTCGGCACGCCACCTGCGTCGAGCCCCCCGCCCGCCACCAGACCCGTCGAAGGGCCGACCCTGCCACCGTAACGTCGGATCGAGGCCTAGGACTCCTCCGGGTTTACGCCGACCGTGCCCCCCGAACGGAGGATCCCGTCCGCACGCGGGACCAAAGAACCGGGCGCCACCGCAGCAGGGCGCTGGGCCGAGTCGCCGACGCGATCCTGCGCCCCAAACCCCCCAGATAGGGCGGTTCCGGCCGTTCCTAAACCTCTTATACCCTAATCTCGGATTCTCGGCGGAGGAGTCGACATGAACACTCCCCCGTCGCCCGGAGCCCCCGCTGCCGAAACGAGCCCCCCTCCCGCCCCGATGAGCCCGCCCCCGGCGGCTCCGAGCCTGCTCGGGCCGATCCTCTGGTTCCTCGTAGGGATTCTGAGCCTGGTGTCGGCGTTCGTCGCCTGGTGGACGGAGTCGGGGTCCGGAGTCACCCTCTCCTTCTTGCCGGGATCGTCGTACACGGTCTCGGAGAGCGGAAAGTCG
>JASHXM010000211.1 GCA_030043545.1 Thermoplasmata archaeon
GCAGCACCTGCCGCCGCATCTCGGGGGTCCCTTTCTTCACGGAGACGATCACCAGGTCGGCGACGCCCGCCCGGGGTTAGCGCCGGTGCGTCCCGTGCCAGTTGCGGACGGCGATGATCTCGACGACCTTCGCGCCGGTGTTGTCGACGCACTCCAGGCGAGCGCCTTTCGGCAACCCGCGGCTCCGGCGCCCGGCGAGGCCCTTCACGAACCGGCCTCCTCCGCCGGGGGCGTCGGCGCGGCCGGCGTCGCCGACTCCTCGCCGCGGACGCGGCGCGCGGCCTCGCCGAGGTCCGCCACGATACAGAAGGCGACGAGCTTCGAGAGCGGCCGCGTCTCGGCGATCCGGACGCGGTGGCCGACCGGCACGTCGAGGCACGGCGGCGCGTGCGCCAGGTAGCGGCGGCGCCGCTTCTCGTACCGCTCGAACTTGGGCACATAGTGGAGGAGCGTCCGCTCGACGACGGCGGTCCGCTGCATCCCGGTCGAGACGACCGTCCCCTCGAGCAGCTGGCCGCGCACGGAGAGGCGGCCGTGGAACGGACAGTGCCGGTCGTCGCACCGCGCCTTCGGCGCGCGGACGTCGAGCCCGATGTCGCGGGCCCGGGGGGTGCTCGGCCGTTTCGGCGGGGTCATCGGAACCTCCGAGGGCCGCCGGCCAACAGCCGCTTCGTCCGGTCCTCGGGACGGACGCGAAGGGCGTCGCCTTTTAACGGTATCTCGGCGCCGCCGACGATCAGCGTGCCGGCGCGGCCGGTTTTCGCGATCCGAACGAGACGACGCCGCGCCGCGAGCCGGACGGTGAACGTGCCCAGCGACTCGTCGACGATCGTCCCCTCCACGGGGGCGCCGAGGCCGGCGCCGGCCGGCACCGCGATCGACGCGCCGATCAGCTCGCCGGCGAGCGTCTCCGCTTCGACGCGCGAGAACGGGGGCGGGGGTGCCGGCTCGGTCCGCATCGACTCACCTCACCGCCCCCGGACGGTCGCCCGGACGACGGGCGGCGTTCGCGCGCTCGCTCAGAACGGTCAGGGCCCGGGCGACGTTCGTGCGCAGCGCCCGCATCCGCCCCGGGCTCGGCGGCGCGCCGCCCATCGCCGCGACGCCGCGCTCGCGCAGGAGGTCGTTCTCCGCATCGGAGATCCGCCGGCGCAGGTCCTCATCGGACAGCTCGCGGAGCTCCTTCATCCGGAGCAGCGTCACAGCGGGACCTCGGGGGCGGGGGCCGCCCCGGCCGTCGCGGCGGCCGGCTCCTCGACCGCGGGGAGCTGGCTCGGCGCGACCTTCGCGGGAAGCTCCGCGCCTTTCACCACGATCTCGTCGGGGAGCTTGGCGGTCGGGCGCATGATCCAGACGTTGACGCCGATGACGCCGGGCTTCAGCCGGGCCTGCGAGAACCCCTTGTCGATCCAGAGGTGGACCGCTTCGCCGCAGTACTTGATCATCCCGGCCTTGAACCGCTCGGTCCGGTGCCGCTCGCCCGTCAGCTTCCCCGAGAGGATCACCTGACAGCCGCGCGCGCCGGACTCCATGATCCGCCGGACGGTCGAGTGGCCGGCGCGGCGGAAATGCCAGCCGCGCTCGAGCGTCGACGCGAGCTTCGCGCTCATCAGCTGCGCGTTCAGGCTCGGCTGCCGCTCCTCCTGGACCTCGATCTGGGGGTTGTCGAGCTGGAAGCGGGCGTGGATGTCCTCGGTGAGCCGCTTGATCAGCTCGCCGCGGTGGCCGATCAGGATCCCGGGCCGCTCGCAGACGAGCGTCACGCGCGTCCCCATCGGCGTGCGGGTGATGTCGAGCCCTCCGAAGCCGGCGCGGGCGCTCTCCCGGACCAGGAAATCTTTGAGGAGGACGCGGCGGGTCGACTCCTGGATGACGCGGCGCTCGGAACTCACGACGCCTCCTTCGACTCGGCGAGGACGATCTCGACGTTCGTCGTCTGTTCGTTCCAGGTGGAGGAGCGGCCGTGGGCCCGCGGCATCTGCGCCTTGCGGATCTGCCCCCGCGCGCTCGACGCGACCTTCACGAACAGCCGGTCGGCATCGAGCCCTTCGTACTCGGCGTTCGACTCCGCGTTCTCGAGGACCTTCAGGACGTGGACGGCGACCTTCTTCGGGTACCGCCCGGGCCCGATCCCGCGCTTGTGCGCCGTCTCCTGGTTGTACCGGCGGAACGGCACCGGGTGCTTCAGGTCGCGGACTCCCTCGAGGATCGTCTTCGCGCGGGCGACGGGCAGCCCGCGGATGGCGTTCAGGAGCTCGTACGCCTTCTTCGGCGAGATCGGGATCTCGATCCCCCGCGCTCGGGCGACGTTGACGCCGGTTTCGTCCCGGTAGGTGTAGCCTTTCATCGCCCCGCCCCCCGCCCTACTTCAGGGGCATGAACTTCGACGACCGCGTCGCGCCGACGCCCGGACCCGAGTGCTTCTCGAATCGGCGGGTGAGGGCGAACTCGCCGTAGTAATGCCCGATCATCTCGGGCCGGATCTCGACCTCCTTGAACTCCTTCCCCGAGTGGATCGCGACCTTGCGACCGACGTGCTCCGGAAGGATCAGGGCGTCCCGACAGTGCGTCCGGACCGTCTTCGTCGGGTCCGTCTCGCGCATCCGCTCGAAGAACCGCGTCGTCTCGGCGTTGAAGCCGCGGCGGATCGACCGCCGGGCCCGCGCGTTCAGGATCGCGGCGAGCTCGGGCAGCGACAGCGCGCGGAGCGCCTCCAGCGTCCGGCCCCGGTACGAGAACTCGCGCTTGCGGCGGGCCTCGACCCGCTTCGCGCGCTTCGCCTTCGCCATCGGCTTACTCCGCCCCCTTCCGGGCCCGCAGCTGGCGTTTCTTGCGGGCCGACCGGGAGAACCGCCCGACCTTCGCGCCGGGCCACGTCCCCGAGGAGACCGTGCTCGGGCGTCCGACGTGCTGGTGCGCGCCGCCGCCGAACGGGTGGTTCACCGGGTTCATCGCCACGCCGCGGACCTTCACCGCGGCGCGCGCGAGGGACCGGGTCGCCCAGAACTTCTTCCCCGCCTTGATGATCGGCCGTTCGCCGCGGCCGCCGCCGCCGACCGCGCCGACCTGCGCCCGACACGTCGCGAGGAACACCTTGAACGCGCCCGACGGCAGCTGGACCGTCACCTCGCCGCCGGAGTGGGCGGTGACGAGCGCGCTCGACCCGGCGGACCGGACGAGCCGGCCCCCGTCGAACGGCTTGACCTCCAGATTCGAGACGAGCGTCCCGTCGGGGATCCGCGCGAGCGGCAGGATCGACCCGCGGTCGACCTTCCCTTCCTGGAAGGCGATCCGGTCCCCGGTGGCGAGACCGGCGGAGGCGAGGACGCGGACGACCGCGCCGTCCGGCGCTTCGACCTCCGCGACCGGAGCGGTCCGCCCGGGGGCCGGCACGATCCCGCGCACGGTCCCTTCGCCGACGAGCGTCGGCGCCGGGTGGTAGATCGCCCCGTGGTGCCGGTGGCTCGGCGACCGGTACGTGGGCGTGCCGGCGCCGCGGCGCCGGGAGATGATCCGCTTTCCCATCAGAACACCCCGGCCCGGCTGCCGATATCCTCGGCGGAGTACTCCTTCGCGAACCGGACGGTCGCGATCTTGCCGGTCTGGACGATCTTGACGTTCACCTTCGCGACCTTGCACTGGTACGTCTCTTCGACGGCCCGACGGATCTCGGCGCGCGTCGCCCGGTCGTCGACGACGAACTCGAGCTTGTTCTGCCGCTCCATCTCGTCCATCGCCTTCTCGGTGACGTAGGCGTGCAGGATCACCCGGTGCCGGATCGACGTCACGGTGCCGCCTCCCCGAGCCGCTCGCGGAGCGACTCGACGGCCGCCCGCGAGAACAGCGTGAGCCGGCCCGGGACCCCGCCCGGGGCGAGATCCTCCGTGCCGAGCCGGCCCGCCGGGACGACGTCGACCCCCGACAGGTTCCGGAAGCCGCGCGCCCGACCGGGCGCGCTCGTCACGACGAGCAGGCTGCGCGGGGTACGGCGGACCCGCCCCCGGCGACGGGCTCGCCCCGAGGCCCGGAGGTGGATCCCGTCCTGGGAGCGCAGAACGTCGTCCCAGAGGTCGACCTTCTCGAGGAAACCGCGCGCCGCCTCGGCGGTGCCGATCTCCTCGAGCGGGTCGCCGACGACGACCGGAAGCGCGATCCCGTCCGGCACCCGGTGACCCCGGGCGGCGGCGAGCCGGCTCTCGCGGGTCGCCGCGAGCGCGGAGGCGAAGGCGAGCCGTCGCTCCTTCGCGTTGATCTTCTTCGTCCAGATCCGGTCGACGCGGGGCGGATGCGCCGCGCGACCGCTCACCGTGTTCGGCGACTGCGCGCCGCGCATCGAGTCCATGAGACGGGGCGTACGGGCGACGCCCTTCCCCTTCCCCGACCACTCGACGGAGTGACGCATCCCGGCGGTCGGGCTCGTCCCGTACGGCTGGCGCCGATGGCTTTGCGCGGCGACGACCGCCCGGTGGATCAGGTCGAGGCGCAGCGGCGTCGAGAACGCCGCCGGGAGCGCGACCGTCGACTCCGACTTGCCCGCGAGCGGCAGGAGGTGCGCGCGGTGGTGCACGGGGCCGTCCGCCTTCGCGCTCGGTTTGGGCGCAGGGGCGGTCGGCTCCGGCATCACGCCCCCTGCTTCGAGTGGGTGCTCAGGTAGCG
>JASHXM010000212.1 GCA_030043545.1 Thermoplasmata archaeon
CGATTCGAACCCGGGTGGTCAGCTTGGAGGGCTGACATCCTACCACTAGATTACACCTGCACGGCCGTCCGCGGACGCCCGGCGACCGGGTCCGTTGGTTAATGCTTTGGGGTCGGGCCGCGCGCCGACGGCGCGGTAAGGTCGACGAGGGCGACCCGCTCCAGCACGAGCCCTTCCCACGCGGTCCGCGGCACGGCGTCCCGTTCGGCGGCGGTGATCCCGAGCCGGTCGAGCATCGGCTCGTCGACCGGGCGGGGATACGCCGTCGGGTCGGCGATCAGCCCGAACTTCGGCAGGAGCGCGACCGGGTCGGCCGGCTTCTCTGCGACGAGCACATAGCGCGAGGTCGCCGGGCCGACGCCGACCTTCGCCAGCGCCCGCGGGAGTTGGTCGTCGCCCGCGACGTACAGCGCCAGCTCCGCCGCCCGGTCGCGCAGCCGGGGCTCTCCACGCGCGCGGGAGCGGCCGAGGTGGGCCCAGGCCGAGAGCAGGTGGCGCTCCCCGGCGATCGCATCGCCGTCGAACAGTGCTACGAGCGCGGGAGACTCCTGGGCGAGCGCCCGCATCGTTGCGACGATCTCGGCGACCGGCAGCGGCTTCCCGTCGGCGCGCCGGGCCCCGGTCGCGCGGAGGCCGATCGCGTCCGGGGCCGGGAGCGGAGGCATGCCGACCTCACTCCGCGAGGAACTGGAGGAACTGCTCGCGGGTCCGGGGACGGAGGGTGTAGTTCTCGGCCCGCTCGCGGCCGATCGTCGACGTCGGGGTCGGCCCGTAATCGTGACCGGGGAGCACGACCAGGGCGTCGTCGAGCGCGAGGACGCGACCGTGCAACGAGTCGTACATCTGGGACGGGTTCCCGCCGGGGAGGTCGGTCCGGCCGCACTCCCCGACGAACAGCGTGTCGCCGGTCGCGACGTGCCCGTCGAACAGGTAGAGGACGGAGTCGGCGGTGTGGCCAGGGGTGTGGACGACCTGGATCCGAAGCGACTCCGCCGTGACGACGTCGCCGTCGTCGACGGAGACGTCCTGGCCGAGCGGCGCGACCCGGTGGGCGACGACCTTCGCCCCGGTCCGGGCGCGCACGTCGGCGTTCCCGGCGATGTGATCGGTGTGGCTGTGGGTGTTCATCACGTACCGGACGCGCACCCCGAGCTGGTCGATCGCCTCGAGGACCGGCTCGACCCCGTACGACGGATCGATGACGACCGCCGTCCCACCTTCCCGCTCCGCGACGAGGTAGGTGAAGTTGAGCACCGGGCCGATCAGGAACTGCCGGAGGAGCACGGCGCGTACGAACGGGGATGCGTATTTGACGGTGGAGGCGCCGGACCGCCCTTAGGCGTCGTCGCCGTCGACCCGCCGCCCGGTGACGGCGTCCAGGACGACGCGCCCCCCCGACGCCTCGGCGTACCAGTGCGGGACGTAGAGGAGGGAGAACGGCCCGAGCCGGACGTCGTCCGCGGCGGGGGCGACGCGGCGGGTCTCGATCACGAGCGCGCCTCCGTGCTGCTCCGTGTGGTCGACGCGCACGGCGTGGTGGCGCCGGATCGTCTCGAGCGCGATCGGCCGGGCGAGCGGCTCGGGAAGCTGCGGCTCGAGCCGCTGGTGGGGTTCGTCGACACCGGCGACGATCTCCCGCTCGCCGTCCTTCCAGACCTCGCCCCGTCGCGTGGTGGCGTTGACGGCGACGAGCCGGCGGAGGATCGGCCCCGCACCGCCGTGCGGCGACGGCGAACGGACCCGGTACGGCGCGACGAAGTACGGCACGAGCCGCAACGTGTAGCGGGTACCGTCGATCCCCGCCAACGATTCGGCCTCGGCGCGTCCGATCCGCGGGCGGACGGTGCGCGGCCCGTCCGGGGCGATCACCGCGGGCCCGGCGAGCTCGGCCCAGTCGGCCTCGCTCGGGGACTCCGCCGGGGGTGGGAGGAGGAGCTCGCCGAGCGACGGGCCGAGCGTCGACGGGTCGACGATCTCGATCCCGCGCTCGCCCGCGTCGGCGCGCGCCTCCGCCCCCGGGTCGTCGTCGTAGACGATCGTGCGGTGCACGGCGTCCGGCGGGAACAACGGCTCGACCTCGCTCGGGGAGCGCGCGGCGAGCGCGATCACGACCGCCCGGTGGTCTCGCTGTCGCACGGCGACGACCGCGCCGGTCCTCGACTCGAGGCGGTAGCCGGCGGCGGCGAGGAGCCGCCCGAGCACCGACGGCGGCGAACCGACCCGGGTCATCGCCGGGCGAGCCGGGCCGGGGGTTATGGGAGTTCCGTTCCGCCCGCAGCCTCCCGGACCCGCGGGCCGGCCGGGGCGGTCTCGCCACGCCACCTGCGGAACAATCTTTTTACCCCGACCCGCGGTCCAAACGCCGCCGATGGCGGAGGCGCTGACCCTTCGGGTCGCGGAGGCGTTCCAGCAGGATATCGGCCTCGGCACGGCCCGGCTCGACGTCCAGACCCGCCAGCGCCTCAAGGTCGGGCTCGGCGACATCGTGGAGATCCGCGGCCGCAAGGTGACGCCGGCGATCGTGAGCCGGGCGCAGCCGGACGACGAGGGGAAAGGGGTCGTCCGGATCGAGGCCGTCGTCCGTCGCAACGCCGGGGTGAGCATCGGCGACCGCGTCTCGGTCCAGCGGGTCGACAGCCCGAACGCGGAGGCGATCACGATCGCCCCGATCTACGCCGGCTCGGCCCGGATGGACCTGGGACCCGGGTTGGAGAGCTTCGTCGCGAAGGCGCTCTCCCGCCGGCCGTTCGTCCGCGGCGACGTCTTCGTGATCCCGGGGGTGTTCCTGATGGGCGGGTCGCTCCCGTTCATGGTCGTCTCGACGGCCCCGAAAGGGATCGTCCAGGTCGCCCCGGCGACCCTCATCACGATCCGCGAGGAGACGGTCAGCGAGACCGAGGTCGCGGCGCCCCGCGTCTCCTACGAGGATATCGGCGGGCTCAAGGAGAAGCTGGGCCGCGTTCGGGAGATGATCGAGCTGCCGCTCAAGCACCCCGAGCTGTTCGACCGGCTCGCGATCACGCCGCCCAAGGGGGTGCTGCTGTACGGCCCGCCGGGGACCGGCAAGACGCTGATCGCGAAGGCGGTCGCGAACGAGGCCGGCGCCCACTTCATCGGCATCCAGGGCCCCGAGATCATCTCGAAGTACTACGGGGAGAGCGAGAAGGAGCTTCGGGAGAAGTTCGAGGAGGCCGAGAAGAACGCCCCGAGCGTGATCTTCATCGACGAGCTCGATTCGATCGCGCCCCGCCGCGACGAGGTCGTCGGCGAGGTCGAGCGGCGGGTCGTCGCCCAGCTGCTCACGCTGATGGACGGCCTCTCCGGCCGGGGGAACGTCATCGTCATCGCGGCGACGAACCGCGAGGAGGCGATCGACCCCGCGCTCCGCCGGCCCGGCCGGTTCGACCGGGAGATCGAGATCGGCGTGCCGACGCAGGACGGCCGCCTCGAGATCCTGCAGATCCACACCCGCGGGATGCCGATCGAGGGCAGCGAGAAGGACCGCGAGCGGATCCTGAAGGAGCTGTCGGCCCAGAGCCACGGGTTCGTCGGCGCGGACCTCTCCTCGCTCGCCCGGGAGGCGGCGATGCGGGCGCTCCGCCGGTACCTGCCCGAGATCGACTTCGACCAGCCGATCCCGATCACCCTGCTCGAGCGGATGAAGGTCACCGAGACCGACTTCAAGGAGGCGCTCAAGCAGATCGAGCCGTCGAGCCTCCGGGACGTCGCGGTCGAGGTGCCGACGACCCGGTGGGAGGAGGCGGGCGGCGTCGAGCGGGTCCGTCGGATCCTCGAGGAGTCGGTCGAGCTGCCGTTCAAGAACCCGCAGGTCTACCGCCACATCGGCATCGACCCGCCCCGCGGGATCCTCCTCTACGGGCCCCCGGGGGTCGGCAAGACGCTCCTCGCGAAGGCGGCGGCGACCGAGAGCCAGGCGAACTTCATCTCGGTGAAAGGCCCCGAGGTGATGAGCAAGTGGGTCGGCGAGAGCGAGAAAGCGGTCCGGATGATCTTCAAGAAGGCCCGTCAGGCGTCGCCGTCGATCGTCTTCATCGACGAGATCGATTCGATCGCCCCGCGCCGCGGCCTGCAGACGTCGAGCGGCGTCACGGAGCGGATCGTCAACCAGCTCCTGACCTCGATCGACGGCCTCGAGAGCCTGGAGCGCGTGCTCGTGATCGCGGCGACGAACCGGCCGGATATCCTGGACGAAGCGCTCCTGCGGACCGGCCGGTTCGACCGGCTCCTGTACGTCGAGCCGCCCAACGTCGCCGGCCGTCTCGAGATCCTCACGATCCACACGAGCCGGATGCCGCTCGCGGACGACGTCGACCTGGCGCAGCTCGCAGCCCGGACCGAGGGGTACGTCGGCAGCGACCTGGCCGCCCTCTGCCGCGAAGCCGGCCTCGCCGCGATCCGCGAGAGCCTCAAAGCGTCGAAGGTCACCCGGGCGCATTTCGACGCGGCGCTGCGGCACGTCCGGCCGTCGTGCGACCCGGATATCCTGAGGTTCTACGAAGAGTTCGAGCGCCACCTGCTCCGCGA
>JASHXM010000213.1 GCA_030043545.1 Thermoplasmata archaeon
TAGCCGATCGCGCCCGGCGTCTTGGCGACGTACGCGGCGAGTCCCGAGTTCCCCGACTCCGCCTGTTCCGCGGTGACCTTCGGCCACGTCGGCTGGATCGAGGTACCGACCGACGACGCCCACGCCGAACTGTTGTCGCTGAGGTAGTTCGTGAGGACGTACGTCGTCCCCGCCGCGTCGCTCCGGACGACGGGCACGATCGCCGTGGTGCTCCCGTTGAGGCCCGCGTTGTTGCCGGTGAGCAGCGTGTTGCCCCACGTCGTCACCGTCCCGGAGTAGATCGCGATCAGCTGAGTGGCGTTGAGGTCGAGCGTTCCCGTGAATCCGGGGATGTTGGTCACGACCGCCACCGGGCCGCCCGTGACGGGCAGGGTGAGCGTCGTCCCCGGGAGGGCGGTCACCTGCGCGGAGGTGAGCGGCTCATCGGTGGCGGCGAAATCCTCGAGGTTCTGGGTGAAGCGCGTGATCCCGGTACCGGCCCCGTCCGATGTGTAGACGAGCTGGTACGAGGAGTAGCTGCCGTCCCACTCCGACTCCCACTTGCTGATGAGCGGTAGGAGGAAGCTCGCGCCGGCGCCGTCGACCGTGTAGCTCTTCTTGTGGGTGACCAGGCCGAACCAGCTCGTCTCGTAGCCGGCGCCGACGACGATCGCGGCGACCGCGACGACCACGACGGCGGAGAGGAGGGTACGGCGGCCCGACCGTCGCACGATCGGTCGGGTCGCCGAGGGGGGAGTCCCCGCGGGCGTCTCCGCGGAGGGGGGGGAAGGGGCCGCCGGGGGGTCGGTGGGGGAGCTCATGGTCGGGCTCCGGGGGAGCGCGGAGCCCGGAGGGCGGCCCCGGTCATCGGGACGGTCGGACGGTCGGGATCGGCACGGAGGAGGCGACGTACCAGGTCGGTCATCCGAACGGGCGACCCTGGGCCCGCGATATAGGCGCCGCGAAACACGAAGTCCGGTCCGACGCGCGCGGAAACCGCGCACGTCGCCGCCCGGTGGGCAACGACTTTCTACCCGGGGCGAGGTCCCGCGGACGATGGGGGGACCGGGGGCGACAGGCGGCGAAGGGTTCGTCGCCTGGATCGAGGGGATCCCGTGCGCCGGCAAGACGACCTTGTCCCGGGCGGTCGCCGAGCGGCTGCGCGCCGCCGGCCGGAAGGTCGAGGTCCTCGACGGGGACGAGATGCGGAAGATGTTCTCCCCCGAGCTTGGCTATTCCCGGAAGGACCGGGAGTTCCACGCGCGGCGCGTGAGCTACGTCGCGCGGATGCTCGCGCGCAACGGCGTCGGGGTGCTGGTCGCGATGATCACGCCGTACGAGACGTCGCGGCAGGCGGCCCGCAGCACGGTCGGCGAGCGGTTCGACGAGGTGTGGCTCAAGTGCCCGGTCGAGGTCTGCCAGCAGCGCGACACGAAGGGGATCTACCAGCGCTCGCGGACGGGCGGGACGAAGATCACGGGGGTCGACGACCCGTTCGAGGAGCCGCTCGCCCCGGAGCTCGTCGTCGACACGTCCCGGGATCCGGTCGCCACCTCGGCCCAGCGGATCCTCGACCACCTAGCCGCGCGCGGCTTCTGAGCCCGGGGCGGTCCCTCGACGGGTCCGCCGTCTAGAATGGGTCGTCGCGCTCGACCGGTCGCGGGGGGCGGGGCGGCGGGGCCCGGCGTCGGCGGAGCAGGAGGACGACCCCCGCGAGGACGGCGATCGCCGCGCCGGCGCCGACCGCGATGAGGGTCCACGGAGGGGAGGCGGCGGGCGTCGTGGTGCTGCTCGAGAAGTCGACGGCGACCGCGACCGGTCCGTCCGCCACCGTCTCGTGGCCGCTCGACACGGACGCGGAGAAGCCCGACGGGCTGGTGATCGTGTACGAGTACGTCCCGTTCGGTTCCGGGAACGTGAGCGCCGAGCCGGTGGTGCTCTTCGACGTCGTGCCGTTGATCGTCACGGTCCACTGCGGGCTCCCCGTGAGCCCGTGCTCGGTGAACGTGATCAGGAACGTCGTCTGGCTCCAGACGATCGCCTTCGGGTTCACCGCCGCGCCGCTCACGCTGATCGTCCCGGAGCGGGCGAGCCCGCTCTCGGTCCACCCAGGGATCGCCGGGACCGAGTACGTGTACGGCCCGCCGCTCACGATGTAGAAGACGTTCGTCGCCGCCGTAGAGCTCTGCGGCACGCCGTTGAACGTGACCGACCACGACTTCGCGGCGGCCAGGCCGGTCTCGGAGAACGTCACCGCATACTGCTCGGTGAACGTGATCGTCTGCGTCCGATTGCCGGCGCCGAGGGCCGGAACGGTCCCGGACGGAGGCGTCGGGATGAAGTGGATCGGCGGGAGCACCGTGAAGGCGATCGGCTTCAACTCCGGTAGGTCCTCGCTCGGGATGTAGACGAGCGGGACGGTCGCCGTGTAGTTCGTCCCGAGGACGGCGAACCCCCACGGCGTCCCCGCGGGCAGCCCGACCTCGGCGAACTTGAGCCAGGTCCGCAGCTCCACGCCGCCCGGATCGTGGTCGACCGCGGCGGCGGAGTGGTTCGCGTAGGCGGTGTACGTCCCCGACGCCAGGTGGTCCGACCAGTAGTTGCCGTGCCCGGTGCTGCTGTTGAGGTAGACGTCGGTCCCGTTCGCCTCGATCTGGTCGTGGCCCGCCACGAACGTCCCGATCGTGCTGGCGCCGTTGTTCGCGACGAAGTTGTTCGAGTAGACGTGGTCCCGGGTGCCGTTGTCGATGTCGACGGCGTAGGAGGTGCACCCCTCGAACGTGCTGGCGGTGACGAGGGTCCCCGTGACGTTCCCCGTGAGGAGGGCGCCGAGCACGCTCCCGTAGACGAACGCAGCGGCGATCTCGTCGTCGACGCTCGCGTTGAGGACGAGCGACGTGTTGTCGTACCAGGTCTTGAGGTTCGAGAACGTCGAGCCGTTGACGTACTCCCCCCACACCGCGAACGGGTAGTCGTGGACCGTCACGTTCGAGATCGTCGCACCCGAGTCGTGAACGGCGACCACGGCGGCGGCCGGGAGCGGCTCGTACGTGACCGCGGCGGGGATCAGGGAGACGTTCGCCGAGAGCGTCGCGTTCGTCGCGTTCACGAACTGCACGTGGAATGCCGTCGCGTTCGCGACCGCCGCCCCGAGCGAGAGGCCGCCGGCGGTCACGTCGGAGACGGTCCCGTTCGTCCCAAAGTCCCAGAGGAAGGCGTCCGACCCGCCGGTCGCGGCGAGGTCCGACGCGGCGAAGTTCGACGTGTTGTCGAAGTTGAGTCCGAGGCTTCCGAGGGTCGCGACGACGTTCGAGACCGCGAAGTCGCTCGCGAAGGAGGCGTTGAACGCGACCGAGCTCGCGCTCGCGGAGATCCCCGTGAACGTCCCTCCGGTCGAACGGTAGAGGAGGTCGATCGCCGTCGAGTGGTCGGTGGCGGACGCGTCCTTTACCGTCACCGCGGAGTCGTTGAGGAAGTCGAGCCCGAACGAGTGGTCCGTCACGTTGACCCCGACGACCGTCACGCCGGTCGTGTTCTGCCACTCGCCGACGTACCCGCCATCGCTCGCGTTGATATCGGAGTCCCCGAGGACGCTCGAGTCGTTCGCCTCGAACCCGATCGACGCCGCGATCGTCAGGTGGCGGACCGTCGCGGTCGTCACCCGGGCGAACACGACCGCCGTCGACGGGTGGGCGACCGGCGTGATGATCGTGGAGGTGTCGGTCACCCCCGTGACCGTGAGCCCGCTCGTGAGGTTCGCGATCACCCCGGTACTCCCGTTCGTGGCGGCCAGGTGGGCGACCCGGGCGTCCGTCGCGCCGTAGAGCCAGACCCCGAGCGACGGGATCCCGGCCGGGTCGGCGCCGTTCGCGGCGATCGAGGCGACCGAGGCGTGGGTCGAGTTGGCGATCGCGGCCGCCACCGCCCCCGACCCGGCGTCGACCGAGTCGATCGTCGCCCCCGTCGACCGGACGGCCTCGACCCCGACCGCGTCCTGGGAGGCGACGACGTGGGAGGCGTTCGGGTCGGAGGTATCGTAGAACTCGATCCCCGGCGCGAGCCGGTAGCCGAGGTCGTAGAGGGTGGAGTTGCCTTCGATCGTCGTGTTGGCGACCGAGAAGTGCCCCGTGCCGTAGTAGAAGAAGTACCCTTGCGACCAACCGTCGATCGTCGTCGACGCGAGCGAGTAGGAGGAGAAGAACGAGAACGACGACGCCGATTGCGTCAGCCGGTCGAGCCGGACCGTTCCGTTGAGGTGGTCGGCAGCGAACAGGAGGAACGTCGGATAGTCGAAGTCGTTCACCCGAAGGAACGGCGGCGCGAGGGTCACCGTCGTGGTGTTGATCCAGAGGGTCGGACCGCGGAGGGGGGCGTAGCCGGTGTCCGTCACCTTGGCGGCGCCGAACGCTGCGAGCTGAGCGGCCCCGGCGAGGTAGATCGGGGCGTTGAGCGTCCCCGGCGACGACGAGAGGGTCAACGGCAGGGCGCCGGTCCCGTTGCCGACCACCTCGAGCGAACCGGTGAGGAATCCGTCGGCCCACGCCTCGAAGACGTAGGGGTTCCCGGCGACCGGTGCCGGCAGCCGGGCCGTGAGGAGTCCCGTCTGCGTGGTGGGCGCGTAGGTGAAGTTCGCGTGGACCAACGGCCGGGTCGACGACGACTTGTTCGTCGCGAACAGGAACGCGAACGTCGGGGAGACGGACAGGTCGGCGTCGATCCAGCCGTTCGGGGCCGACGGCCCCGTGGACTTGGAGGCGCTCGTGTTCCAGAGACCGTACAGGAACGACGGGCCGGCGGTGAGGTACTCGACCGGATGCGGTCGGTTCAGGTAGTAGGCGGAGAGGCCGGTCGCCGTCTCCCCGCTGTCGACCCCGTGGTCGTACGCCGAGCGGACGGAGTCATACCGGCCCGCCGTCTCGTTCCAGAACGCGAGCGTCGCGTTCCCGGACAGGGCGGCGAAGTTCGCGTTCGAACCGCCGCCGTTCCCCCCGAACACGAACTCGGAGTCGTACTCGTTGCCGAACGGGTCGTACGCCTTGCCGCTCACCTTGAGCGCGAGGTGCCCGGTGACGACCCCGTTGAACAGCACGCTGTCGAAGCTCTTGTGGACGGTCCCGGATCCGTTCGTGATCGAGTAGTTGAACGCCGCATCGGCGCGCGAGCCGTTCTCGAACACCGCCACGGAGAGGGTCAGGGAGAACGGGTAGGAGACCCGGAACACGGGTCCCAGGTCGTAGTAGAACGTGCCCAGCGCGACCACGCCGCCCGCCCCGTGCGAGTAGATCGTGGACGGGGGCAGGACCGCCGTCGGCGAGGAGAAGTTCCAGATGTTGTCCTCCAGCTCGAGCTCGGTGCCGTTCAGGCTGGCGACGTTCTGGAGCCAGAACGTCCCGTTCGCGGCACCGGGATACGAGACGTTCACCGCCACGGCGTTCAGCTGGAGGCTGGTCCAGTCCGGGGACGACTCGGTGGTAGGGTAGCCCGGACTGTATGCGGCGAAGGAGCTCACGTTGAGCGTCCCCTCGAACGACTTGGTCTCGTACTGGTACCGATCCCCGGATTTACCGATCCCCAGATCGGCGACCCCCATCGAAGCCGGCGAGACGAGCGGCTCCGGGGTCACTCCGGCCGCGGGCGTCGGTCCGACATGGACGTACGGACTGGGTGGGAAGGCGTACCGCGACGGCACTCGGTCGGTTGAGATCGCGGCCGCGACCGAGCGAACGACCTTCGAAGCTACAAACCCGGGGGGGGGAGCGGGCGACGGGGAAGCGACGGGGGATCCGATCTCCGACGCGGGCGGCGCTGAGGTGGCGATGCTACGTCCGGTCCCACCCATGGCCGGGGCGGCCGGAACCCCGCCGAGTCCCGCCACTCCCAGGCCCGCCGTTGGGAGAGTAAGGACGGCGACGACCGCGAGGGCGACCACGCCACTCAGCCGAACGGCCCCGCCGGCGCGCATGGGGCCTCAAACGAAACGAACCGAGTATAAACCCATCCGGCCCGCCGACCCGGCCCCGCCGGGCTCGAGGAGCGGGCCCGCGGGGACCGGCTCCTCGCGAGATCGAGGCCCGACCCGCCGAGCCCGCTGGAACGCTCGGGTCTTCTCCCGGTGGCACGTCCGACAGACGGTCTGGAGGTTCGAGTACTCCAGCGCGGCCCCACCCGCCGCGATCTCCACGATGTGGTCGACGTCGAGCTCTCGGGCCCTCCGCCGCCGCGCGCAGATGCGGCAGGTGTAGCGGTCGCGGAGCATGACGTAGCTGCGCGCGGAGTCCCAGAAGTAGTGGCCGTGGAACCTCCAGCGGCACCGGCGCGA
>JASHXM010000214.1 GCA_030043545.1 Thermoplasmata archaeon
GCGTCCGGTTGAAGATCGGGCGAAGCGCGCCGCCGCAGACCGGGCAGGTCGGCGGGGGCGCCAGCCCGGCGCGTTCGGTGTAACGGACAGAAAGGCGGACGCCGGGCGACTCCACGAGGATCCGCCGGAGCCGCCGCGGGCCGATCGCCGCGAGCGGCTCGACTCGGCGCACGATCGCCACGACGGCCGCCCGGAACGCCGCCTGCGACGGGAACGACGCCTTCCCGCCCCGGACCGCCCGGCGCGCCGCGCGACGGACCGCGTCGTCGTCGGGGCGCCGGAACCGAACGACGGGGCGCGGCTCAGGAGGCGTGGCCTCGTCGCCCTTCCCGGGCACGGATCTCCTCCTCGTAGAACCGCCGCGCGAACTCCGTCTCCGGCTCTCCGATCGCGATCGGACCGTCGGCCGGAGAACGGAAGTACGTGAGAAGCGCCGACGCGGCCGCGAGTCGGACCGCCCGGCTCTTGAGCCGCGGGGAGAACTTCGGGAACGACGTCGTCCGGAGCGCCCGGTCGGAGACGGCGGAGAGGGTCGCGTAGAGGCCCCGGTCGAGCCGGATCGGGCGGGCCGCGAACCGACGCGCGACGAGCGGGTGGCCGATCTCGATCGCGTGGACCAGCGTCAGGTGGTCGCGGATCCGCTCCGCCAGCGAAAAGTCGAGCTCGCCGAGCTCGAGCCGTTCCGCGCTCGCCTCGACCGCCCGGAACCGGGCGCGGGTCATCGGGTGGAACCGGAGCAGCATCCGGTCCTCGAGCGCCGCGAAGTTGGGGTCGGCGACCGTCGTCCAGTAGTCCTGGGCGCCGGCCGTGCGGACGTTGTAGTTCACCGAGAAGAACGAGCGGAAGGTGTACGGTCCGACGGTCCCGAACGTCGTTTCCCACTTCACCTCGCGTTGCTCCATCACGAGCTTGAGCGGCTCGACCATCCCGCGATACTTGAACCAGTCGTTGAACTCGGGCACGATGAAGTTGAACGTGCGGCCGGTGTACGACGCGCCGACGCGGAGGAACTGCGCCGGCGTGATCCCTCCGCAGTAGCGGTTCCGGCCGGCGAGCCCGTGGGCCGGCACGCCGCTGCGGGGGTTGCCGCGGACGAGGTCGTCGATCGAGAACGTCTTGCCCGTGCCCGGGGGCCCGAACAGCGCCAAGTGGAATCCGGTCGACCCGGTCGCGCGGCCGGTCGGGGCGATCAGCGGCACGTCGGCCAGCGCGTACTGCTGGAGGATCGAGATCAGCGAATCGACGTACAGCTCGTCGCCGAACAGCTCCCGCAGGTAGCCCGCGAGCGCCCGGACGTCGAAAGCGCGTCCGAACGCGACGGTCGCGTCGAGGCGATCGTCGACGACCTCGCGGAGCCGGTCGAGGAACTCCGCGTCCATCGACCGGATCTCGGCCCGTTCGTCCGGGACCGGGGTGAGGGGTCCCGCGTCGAGGGCATCCGTCCGCTCGGATTCGCCGAGGAGGATCGCCCGCAGCTCGTCCGGGAACGGGACGGCGTACGCCCGATCGCCGCTGCCGCCGGGGAGGTCGACGAGGAGACCGCGACGTTTCAGTCGGGCGAGCAGACGCGCCGGGTCCTGGAAGACCCGATCCCGGAGCAGCCGCGCCCTCAGCTCCGAGACCCGGAGCTGGGCGGGTCGGCTGGCGACGCCCCGGAGGGTCCGCCGTCGATCGGCCTCGGCGACGACAGCGGCCAGCGCCCGGGCGACCGGGATCTCCCCCGGCGCGATCTCCAGCGCGACGGGAGCGGCCACCAGTTCCCGCACGCCGCGCCACCGACTTATCTTAAGCCCCTGACCGGAGTCCGCGGCCGTGGTCGGTCGCAGCTACGGGAGCTACGAGCGAGCGCTGCGGGGGATCCTCTCCGGCGACCCGGCGGGCGTTCGGGCGTACTCCCGGTCCCTCCCGCCCCCGGCCCGGGCGGGGTTCGAGCGACTGATCCGCGAGCCGTTCCTCGTCGTTCGGGCGGCGGGGTCGTTCGGCTTCGACCTGGTCGCGCTGCGCCGCGAGTTCGCGTTCCCGATCGAGGTGAAGGCGTCGTCCTCGACGACGATCCCGTTCACGGCCGCGAGCGGCCGGGCCGCGGCGCAGCTGGCGGACCACCGCGCCACGGTCGAGCGGGCCGGTCTGCTCGTCCTGTACGCCTATCGCCGGCTCGGCGGGCGCGACGGCGAGAGCTGGCGGGTCTTCCGAGCCGGCGAGCCGCCCCACCGAGGCGTCTCCGGCTACGTCCTCCGCCCGGTCCCCCCGATCGGGGAGACGCGCGACGGGAACGCCGTCCTCCGATGGGAGGAGGGGATGCTCCTCTCGGCGTTCGTCGCGCGGGTCTACGAGGTCCTGCAGCCGTCGTACGGGGGCGGCGGATGAACGTCCACGTGGCGAGCGTCGGCGTCGGCCGGTTCGGGAAGCGGACGGAAGGACTGATCGACCTCGCGGCCGAGGCGGCCGGCCTCGCGCTCGAGGGGGTCGGGCGGAAGCCGATCGACCTGCTCGTCGCGGGGTCGATGCTCGCCCACGGTCCGGCCGGCCCCGAGCCGCTGCTCCCGCGGCTGGCCGGTCGCCTAGGCCTCGAGTCCGCGTCGGGCGTCCGGGTCGAGTCGACGAGCGGAACGGGGGCGATGGCGTTCCACGTCGCCGCGATGGCGCTCGTCGCCGGCCGGTTCGACCGGGCCCTGGTCGTCGCCGTGGAGAAGATGACCGACCGATCGACG
>JASHXM010000002.1 GCA_030043545.1 Thermoplasmata archaeon
CGGCGCGACTCCGGCGATCGGGTGGGGGAGGTCCGCCTCCGCGTGGGAGATGCGCCGAGCCTGCTCACCTCGGGCCACATCGGCTACGAGGTCGACGAGCGGCATCGGGGCCACGGCTTCGCCGCCCGGGCGTGCCGTCTCGTGCGGGTCGTCGCCCTCGACCACGGGGTCCGGTCGATCGTGATCACCTGCGACCCCACGAACCTCGCGTCCCGACGCACGATCGAGCGGATCGGGGGAGAACTGGTGGGCGAGTTCGACGTCCCCGCCGACCACCCGATGTACGCCAAGGGACGGCGCCGGGTCCTTCGATACCGCTGGCACCTGGAACCCCCCGGAACGGATGCCGAAGACCGCCCGGCTCAGATCCCGTAGCTCCGCCGCGCCCGCCAGATCCTCGGGACGTTGTACCCCATCACATCCGGATTCCGACCGTCGCCGACGGCGGTCCAGTAGGTGAGGAGCTGGAACGCGATCGTGTGGACGATCGGCGCGCACGGCGCCGGCACCGACGGGAGCGGGGCGTCGATCCGTCCGTCCGCGACGGGGGCCGCGCTCCACAGCGAAGCGCGGGCACCGGCCGCGCGCGCCGCGCGAACCGCGTCGGCCGCGCGATCCGCGTCCAGGCGGTCGGCGGCGACCGCGATCACCCCGGTCGTCCGATCGACCGACGGGAGAATCCCGTGCAAGAACTCCTCGACGCCCGCGGTGGCGACGAACCGGCCGGCCCCTTCGCGGAGCTTGAGCGCCCCCTCCCGGACCGTCGCCTCTTCCGCGCCCGAGCCGAGCAGGAGCAGTCGTCGGCACCCGCGGAACTCGTGGGCGATCGACCGCCACCGGCGGGCGGCGGCGAGCACCTGCCGTGACGCCGGGGCGAGCCTCCCGAGCGCGGGGCTCCCGCGTCCGGCCCACCGGGCGAGCACCCCGTGCGTCGCCGCCCCCGCGGTCGTGAAGCTGACCGTGTGGGTCCACGACCGCTCCTCCGCCCCCACGGTCGCCACGACCTGGTCGGCCCAGCGCGCGGACGGAGAGTCGGGGGTCGCGGTCACGAGGATCTGCGGCACGCCGGCGCGGCAGAGCGCCTCCTGCGCCCGGAGCGTGAGCGCCGTCTCGCCCGACGCGCTGTAGACGAACGCGCCCCCGGCGGCGTCCATCCGATGCGGTTCCAAGAGGAGATCGAACGACGCGACGGCGGAGGCGCCGGTCCCCCCCGGCAGGACGGTGCGCGCCGCGAACGCCCCCGCCAACGCGGCGTGGAAGGAGGTCCCCTGGCCGACGAACAGGAGCGGACGGGAAGGCGAAGGGCGCGGGCCGCCGCTCCGGGCTCGAACGACCGAGCGGACCGTCCGGGCGATCGCCGCCGGCTGGGCGGCGATCATCTCGTGCATGAAGTACGGGTGCCGGACCCGCCCGTACGGCGGGTGCGGGTCGTCGGGCACCGGCAGGAGCGGGGACCGCGCGACGCGACGGAGCGGCACAGGCGCGCGAGCCGCGCCGCCCGTTTAGCCCGACGGTCCCCGCCTCCCGGCCGTCGAAGCTCCTTCTGGGAAGAATATACACATATATAGTCTACATCGAAAATCAGTATCCCCGCCGGCGACCGTTCCCGATCCGATGAAGACCGAGAAACCGCGCGGGGCGACCGGACCCCGCCGCGCCGGGGCGGCGTCTCGCCCCTCGCCGAGCCGTACCGTCCGAGCCGAACCGCGCACCGCGCCGACCGGGCCGAGCGCCCGCATCGACGTCGGGTCCGCCGAGCCCCCCGAGCACGTCTTCCGACGGCTCCTCGGGGCGTACCTCGGCGGCGCGTCGGAGTTCGTCGTCCGCGAGTCCCCCCGGCTCCGGCCGGCGACCGTGGCGGTCGTCGGGACGTTCTGCCGGCGGACGCGCCGTCCCGAGATCGTCGCCGACGACGGCGTCGCCATCCGGGCGGTCGACTTCGCCCTCGACGGCGGGCTCCCGCTCGAGCGACGGCTCGCGGAGATGGGTCGCCAGGTGATCGAATTCCACCGGGAAGCGGTCGCGAGCTGGTCGTACCTGCCGCTCGGCGACGACGGCTTCTGGGAGCGGCGCGACGACGAGGTCGACCGCGAGGCGTGGTACCTCGAGCGGTGCGCGGCCCGCCGGATCGGCGCCCCCGGCGCGACGATCACGGCGTTCGAGCTGTGGACGATCGCCCGGAGCCTCGAGCGGGTCGCCGATCACGCCGTCATCCTGGGGGAGGAGGGGCGCCGGCTGGCGGGGCTGCCGCACGCCGGAGGGCCGATCGCCACCCTGACCCAGTTCCATGCCCAAGCGATGGAGCACCTGGAGGGGGTCCTCCGGGTCGCGGACGGCGGGGCGGCGAACGAGCTGCTCGACACGGGCGAAGCGATCCTGGCGTCGGGCCGGGCGATCACCGACCGGCTGCTCCCGACGGGCGACGGCGCCCGGCTCTCCCCCGCGGCCGCGGGCGCGGTCGCCCGGATCGTCGAGTCGATCGGCCGCACGGTCGCCTACGCGCAGGATATCGCCCAGGTCGCCCTCGACCGGGCCCTCGAGGTCGCTCCCGACGCTCCGGCGGAGCTGCCGCCGGCGTAGGTTATACGCACCCGCTTCCGACGTGGGGGGCAACCTTTTTCCCCCGCTCCGGTTCGTTCGGGGTCCCGCGAGGGACGATGACCGATGCCGTGGTCCGCGACCGCCATGTTCGGGTCGTGGTCGTCCGCCACGGGCCGGCCGAGGACCGGGATCCGGTCCGCTGGCCGAACGACGCGCGGCGTCCGCTGACGACCAAAGGTCGCACGCAGACCCGTCGGGCGGCGCGGGGTCTCGCGCACGTCGCCGGGGAGCCGCAACACCTCGCCTCGAGCGCCGCCGAGCGGGCGGTCGCCACGGCGGAGATCGTCCGGGCCGCGCTCCCGACCACGCTCAAGGTCGAGACGTGGCCCGAGCTCGCCCCGGGGAACCTCCCAAACCCGATCTTCGACCGGCTGCGCCGCTCCGTCCGGCCGGGCGAGGAGGTCGTCCTCGTCGGCCACGAGCCGACGCTCGCCGAGTTCATCGGCCTCGCGCTCGTCGGCGACGACGTGTCGGTCGTCCGCCTCACCAAAGGCGGCGCGGCGTGCCTCGAGTTCCTGTCCCCGCCGAAACCCGGGTCGGGGCGCCTCGTCTGGCTGCTCACCCGGAAGCAGCTCGCCGCCGAGTCGTCCTGATCGACCGGCCCGACACGGCCGGCAGGCCGTACAGCGGCGCGACGAGCCGCTGGACATCCTGGTGAACCTGCTCCGGCACGCGGTTCGCGT
>JASHXM010000215.1 GCA_030043545.1 Thermoplasmata archaeon
GGACCCGCGCGCTCCCGGCACCGCCTACCGTCTCACCTATCGCGCGGACGGTCCCGACCGCCTCACGGGCCGCTTCGAGGTCCGATCCGGACCGACCGAGCCGTTCCGCTCCTACCTCGTCTGGTCCGCTCGGCGCAAGACCGGGGCGCCTTCCGGGTGAGCCCGCGGCCCCCGCAACACGGCCGACGGACGGCGTCGTTCACCCGGCGTTCGTCGGTCCCGGGGCCAGCGGCGGGGCCTTGCGTCCGGCCGCGACCTTGCGGTGAGCGTCGGCGTACGCCGCGAGGAGCAGGAAGTACGAGAGGAACAGGTACGAGGAGAGCGTATCGACGGGGGCGAGGAAGCTCGGCAGGGAGACCTCTCGGTGGCCGATCAGCGCCACGATCCCCCCGAGGTTCGAGGCGAGCGTCGCCCCGATGAGGGCTGAGACGGCGAACGCCCACGCGACCGACGCGATCAGCACCGCCTGGCTCGGGCGGCCGACGAGGTGGAAGACCAGGAAGACGTACGTGAGGAAGGTGCCGAACACGAGCGACCCGACCGCGGCGCCGAACACCGCCTCGGCCCAGAGCGGCACGCCGAGCTGGGGCCGGTAGGCGAGCAGTCCCACGATGGCGCCGGCGATGACCGCGCCCGCCAGGGAGGCGCCGAAGACCCGGTGCGCGTGCCGGACCCGAGAGCGGTGGAGCTCGTTCCATTCGTGGCGGCCGACCCAGACGAACAGGAGACCGAGCAGCGTCACCGCGACGGGCAGGTAGACGAGGAAGTTCGCTCCCGGGCGGAAGCTCCCGTGCGAGAGGACGGAGTAGACATCGCTCGCCCCCTCCACGGCGAATCCGACGGAGAAGATCGCGAGGCTGACCCGGAGGTTCGTCGTCACGGTCGACGGGCCCGCACCTCCCGAGCGTCGTCCGCCTCTTAGAGGCTCCGCCGGAGTGCGTGTCCCCCCGCCGCGCGGCGACGGACCGGCGGTCTCGGGTCAGAGCACCGGCATCGGGACGGACGGCCGATAGTCCTCGGGAAGCCGGCCGACGATCGGGATCGCCCGCCCGCACGCCATGCACCGGTTCTGCGCGTCGAGCGCCCACTCCTGGATCGTGAAGCCGTAGCGCCGGACCGCGACCGCCCCGCACCCCGGACAGTACGTATGCTCGAGCGGGTGGCCCCACACGTTCCCGAGATAGACGAAGTCGAGCCCCTCGCCTTTCGCCACGGCGTGCAGCTTCTCGAGCGTCGGCACCGGGGTCTCCGGAAGGTCGAGCATCCGATAGTCCGGGTGGAACCGCAGCAGGTGGAACGGCGTGGCGGGGCCGAGCCGGTCGACGACCGTACGCGCGAGGCGGCGAGTCGCTTCGACCGAGTCGCCGACCTCGGGAACGATCAGGTCCGTCACCTCGACGTGGGTCCCTTGGCGGTGGAGCGCCTCCATCGACTCGAAGATCGGAGCGGGTCCCTTCGCGCTGATGTACCGGCGCATGAACCCCTCCTCGCCGCTACCCTTGAAGTCGACCGACACGGCATCGAGATGGCCGGCCAGGTACGCGGTCGCCTCGGGGGTCATGTATCCGTTGGTGACGAAATTCGCGAACAGACCCGCCCGATGCGCGGCGTCGATGACGTCCCGGGCGTACTCGGCGAAGATCGTCGGCTCGTTGTAGGTGAAGGTGACCCCCGCGCAGTCGAACCGACGGGCCCGCGCGACCGCCGCCTCCGGCGAGAACGGGCGTCCCACGATCTCGTGCTCCTGCGAGATCTCCGCGTTCTGGCAGTACTGGCACCGCCAGTTGCACCCGACCGTCCCGATCGACAGGACCCGCGTCCCGGGCCGGTAGTGCGAGAGCGGCTTCTTTTCGACCGGATCGACCTGGATCGCCGCCGCGAGACCGTAGGTACGGAGGACGAGCCGGCCGTCGAGGTTCTGACGCACGAAACAGAATCCGTGGGAGCCGACCGGGATCGCGCAGTAGCGGGCACACGCCGTGCACCGTACCTTGCCGCCGTCGAGCGGCTCCGCGAGGGCGGCCGGATGGGCGATCGCTGCGGACACGGAGCCTCCGGGACGACGAGGGCGGGGCTCCCGATAACCCCCGCCCCGCCGCCCGCCGACCCCGGCTCTCCAAACGAAGGTTCATCTTCTTCGGGCCGTCCCGGCGGTCGATGACCGCTTCGTCCCGACCGGACCCCGCCGTGGCGGGGCGGGTCGAGGCGTCCGTAGCGGCGCGGATCGCCCCGTCGGCCGAGGTCCTGGCCCGGGTCGAACGCGTCCGCGCCGAGCTCGTCGACCGGGCCGTTTCGGCGGCCCGGGCGCGGAACAGCCCGCTCGTCCGGGCGCTCGTCGCCGGCAGCGCCGCGCGCGGCACGTTCCTCGCCGACCGGCTCGACGTCGACCTGTTCCTCCTGTTCCCCCCGGATCTGCCGCGCGAGCGGCTCCGCGAGGAGGGGCTCGCGCTCGGCTCCGCGATCCTGCGCGAGACCGAGACGCGGTACGCCGAGCACCCGTATCTCCGCGGTACGTACGAGGGATTCCGGGTCGACGCCGTCCCGGGGTACGCGGTCGCCGACCCGTCGCGGCCGATCTCCCCCGTCGACCGGACCCCGTACCACCAGGAGTATCTCGCCTCCCGGGAAACCCCGGCGCTCGTGAGCGAGATTCGGCTCGCGAAGCAGTTCCTCCGATGCCTCGGGGTGTACGGGTCGGAAGCCCGGACCGAGGGGCTGTCCGGCTACCTCGTGGAGCTGCTGGTGCTCCGGTTCGGATCGTTCCACGGCCTGCTCGAGGCGGCGCAGGACTGGCGGCTGCCCGTCCGGCTCGCCCCGCCGGGCGCCGAACCGCCGCGGTTACCGGACGACGTCGCGCTCGTGCTCGCCGACCCTGTCGACCCGCACCGGAACGTCTCGAGCGCCCTCTCGCGGCGGAACCTGGGGACGTTCGTGGTCGCCGCCCGCGAGTACCTCCGCGCCCCGTCCGAGACGTGGTTCGCCGTACGCCCGGCGACCCCGCTCACGATCGACGCCGCCCGCGAACTCCTCGCGGCGCGCGAGAGCCACGTCACCGTCCTCGAGCTCCCGCGTCCGCCGCTCGTCGACGACACGCTGTATCCCCAGTTGCGCAAGGCCGCCCGGGCGGTCGCGGACGAGCTCGGCCGGGCCGGGTTCGAGCTCCTCGGGAGCGCGACCGGGGCCGACCGCGACCGCCTCGTCGTCGTCGTCGAGGTCGCGCACGCGCACCGGGCGGCCGTCGAGCTTCGGGATGGCCCCCCCGCCGGGATCGACCGGGTCGGCGAGTTCCTCGCGAAGTGGACGACCGAGTCGGGCTCGGTGCTCCAGGGACCGTACGTCCGTGCCGACGGCAGCCTCGCGGTCGAGACGCGACGGACGGAGCGGGACCCGGAGTCGATCCTTCGCCACCGCCTCCCGCGCCTCTCCCTGGGGCGAGACCTCGCGCCGAAGGATCCCGGCGGCGCGCAGATCCACGCGCTCGCGCACGCGCCGCCGACCGTCGCGCTCCGCGAGGCGCTCGACGAGCTTCTCGGGAAGCGGCTCCCGTGGGCGGATCGCGCCCCGGTGCCTACGCGAGGTGCAGGTTGACGAGGACGAGCCAGAGCGCGATCCAGCCGAAGAACTCGAGCGCCAGCAGCCCCGCCCAGTCGCCGGTGGTGTAGAGGCTCGACCGGGACCTCAGCGCGCGGATCGCGAACGGGCTCAGCGCGACGCCGAGGAACCCGATCGGGAAGGCGACGTACCACGGCTCGCCGGCCTGCGTGATCGCCCACGCGACGACCCCGAGCAGGAGCGCGACGACGCCCGCGACCGCGAGCCCGTAGGCGAGCTCGAACTCCTTCGTGACGAACGCGACCTCGTCGAAGACGGGGAACTCGAACGCCGCCGCCTCCTCCTCCTCGAGCTTGCGACGGACCTTCTTCGCCATCCGTCAGCCTCCGAGGGCGGCCCGGGCGGAGCGGTAGAGCGACTCGGCGCGGTACGAGCTGCGCACCATCGGACCGGCGGCGACGCCCGCGAAACCGGCGTCCCGGGCGCGATCCGCCCACCGGTCGAACTCCGCCGGCGGGACGAACCGATCGACCGGCCGATGCGCGGGGGACGGACGGAGGTACTGACCGAGCGTCAGGAGGTGGACCCCGGCGGCGCGCAGGTCCGCGAACGCCGCGTCGAGTTCGGGAGGCGACTCCCCGAGACCGAGCATCAACGAGCTCTTCAGCACCAGACCCGCCCGGCCCGCCTGCCCCGCGCGCCGGAACAGCTCGAGCGACCGGTCGTATCCGGCCCGAGGGTCGCGCACCTGGGGCGAGAGCCCGCGCACCGTTTCGAGATTGTGGGCCAGCACGTCGGGAGCGGAGGCGAGGACGGTGGCGAGGGCGTCCGCGTCGCCGCCGAGGTCGCCGATCAGGAGCTCGACGAGCGTCGCCGAACTCGCCCGCCGGATCTCCGAGACCGTCTCGGCGAGCACGGCCGCCCCGCCGTCCGCGAGATCGTCGCGGCAGACCTGCGTGAGCACGACGTAGCGCAGCTTCCACCGCCGGACCGCCTCGGCGACGCGCGCCGGCTCCGTCCGGTCGACGACCCCGCGCGGCCAATGCGTGGTCACCGCGCAGAACGTGCAGCGACGGGTACACTCGGTGCCGAGGAGCATGAGCGTCGCGGCGCCGTCGGACCAGCACTCGGAGAGGTTCGGGCACCGCGCCTCGCGGCAGACCGTCCCGAGTCGAAGGTCGTCGAGGAGCGCCCGCACCTCCGGGTACAGCTCGCCGCGCGGCGGCCGCGCCCGGATCCACTCCGGGAGGCCGTGGCCGTCGGGGTGCAGACCTCCGCGTTGCTCCGCCGCCGCCACGGGCGCCGAGGACGGGCCGTCGGCTTTATCCTTTCCCGCCCGGCGCCTGGCCGATCCGCTCCTCGAGGAGCGTCGCGAGGAACGACGCGGGCATCTCGTCCGCCGCGACGAGGCTCGATTCCCCGGTCGCGCCGGCCTCGAGCGTCACCAGTCCGTCCCGCTCGAGCTCCTTGAGCGTCCGCCAGAACGTGGTGCGGCTCATCGCCGAGGCACCGAGCTCCTCGAGCAACGCGGCGTGGTTCGCCCGCAGGCGCTGGCTCGCGACGGAGCTCCCCTTTCCCTTGAGCGTCCGCGCGAGCGCCAAGAGGACCCCGAGCTCGTTCGTCGAGAGCGCCTCGAGCTGCGCCTCCGTGACCGTCGGGAGGATCGACCCCTTCGCGCGACGGACGTGCTCGGCGGTGATCGACTCCGCCCCCGCATCGTCCGCCGCACGGGCGGCGTTCGCGAGGATCTCGAGAGCGAACCGGGCGTCCCCGTTCGGCGCCGCGATCCGGGCGATCTGCTCGAGGACATCGCGGTCGAAGCTGCCGCGGCGGAGCGCCAACGACGCCCGCGACTCCAGGATCTCGGTGAGCGCGGCGCGGTCGTACGGCGCGAGCGCGAGCCGGTGCGTCACGCCGAAGCTCGACCGGCTCGCCGCGTCCAGGTACGGCAGCAGGTCCTCGGCGGCGATCAGCATCAGCGAGATCGCTCCCAGCTCCACCTCGCGGGAGCGGGTCAGCAGGTAGACCAGCTTCGTTCCCTGCCGGACGAGCGCCGACGCCTCGTCGAGCACGACGAGGCGGTGCGCGGGGTGGCGGCGGATCCCCTGCTCGTAGACGTCGAGCATCTCCGACAGGCTGTAGCCCCGGTCGGGGAGCGAGACGTCGACGCTCCTGAGGAGGTCGAGCATCACCGTCCGATCGCTCGCGCGACGCCAGCAGTTGATGTACGTCGTTTTCACCGGAAACTCGCCGAGCCGGCCCGCGCGCTCGATCTCCGCCGAAAAGCGCCGGGCGAGCGCGGTCTTGCCGCTGCCGATCCCCCCGGTGAGCAGCAGGTGGTACGCGAGCCCTTTCGGCAGCGCCTCGCGGTATCGGCGCCCCAGCACCGCGAACTCCTCGTCCCGCCGGACGAGGCGCGGCGGGACGAACGACGGGTCGAGCGTCTCCTCCTTGGCGAGGATCGGGGTGGGGGTCATTCGAGACTCGCGGGGACCGGGGAGAGAGATATCACCTGCGCCCCCGCGCCCGCCGGGAGCGGACGGGACGACGTCGCGGGCCGACGGCGCGAAGGGCAGCGCCGACGAGCGTCCGGGGGTCGCCTCGTCCGTCGAGCACCGTCCAGCCGGGGCGTCGCGCCAGCCGCCCGTACTCCCGGGCGACCCGCTCGAGCGTGCGTCGCCGTTCGAGCGGGCTCCGGCGGCTCGAGCGACCCCCGACCCGTGCCAGCGCGGTCGTCGGCGGCACGGTGAGCAGCACCACCCGATCGGGGGCGATCGTCGCCCCCACCTGCATCTGCTCGAGCCGGCGGCGCGCGGTCGGGGACACCGCACTCCCCTGGTACGCCAGGGTCGAGAAGAACGAGCGGTCGGAGATGACGAAGTCGTGGGTGGCCAGCGCCGCGCGGAGCGCGGGCCGGGCGAGGAACCGGTCGACCGTGAAGTAGACCGCCCCGGTCCACGGGTCGCGGCCGCTCGCCTCCTGCGCCAGTTGGCCGAGCCGTCGATCCGCCGGCTCCCGGCGGAGGGCCACCGAGTAGCCGCGCCGACGCAACGCCGACCCGAGCGCGCGCGCGAGGGTCGACTTACCGGCGCCATCGATCCCCTCGAGGGCGACCAGCCGCCCGCGACGTCGATTCGTCATCCGCTCCCCGCGGGGGACAGCTCCGGCCGCCACCCGTAGACGCGCTCGACCGACTCGACGAACGGTCGGAACAGCCCGTCGGCCGCCTCCGCGGAGCGGGCCGCGATCGCGGCCGCCCGTCGGGGGACGGTCGCGAGGTCGAGGACGGCGCCCGGTCGGTTTGGGTCGTCCAGAAAATCCGTCTCCAGGAACCACGGGGCGGCATCGGCGACGACGGAGCTCACGAGCTCTCGCCGGGCGAGGTACGACGGCACGACCCCGGCCGACTCCGCGGAACTGACCCGGCTCCGGGCGTAGTGTTTCACGACGTGACTCGGGGGCAGCCGGGCGTCGCTCGCCAGTCGGGCGAGGTCCCGATACCCGACCGACGTCAGATCGTCCGAGTGCACCACGACCGGACAGCCGACCTCGTGCGCGACCGCCAGCGCGTGTCGGAACGCGTCCTCCCCGGCAGC
>JASHXM010000216.1 GCA_030043545.1 Thermoplasmata archaeon
CGGCTCGACGAACTCGCCGAACGTTGCGAGGCCGACCCGGGCCTTCTGACGCGCGAACGCGTCGGCGAGCCCGAGCGCGGCGGCCCGCGCCGCCCCCAGGAGGACCTCATCGGCCCCGCGGCCGAGCCGGCTGGGGCGCCGGTCGATCAGGAGGAGAACGTCCCCGGTCCGGTCGAGTTCGTAGTCGTTCGCGACCGGGCGACCGAGCCGAGCCGTCGCCCGCCAGTTGATCCGCCGGGGCGGGTCGGTCGGCTCGGCGTCGCGCATGCCGAAGAACTCCCCCGCGGCCCCGAGCCGCCGGGATCGGGTCTCGCCGGGCAACGCCAGCACTCGGTCGAGCTTCACCGCCCCGAGCCGGACGAGCTCGGGCGGGAACCGGTCGATGACGAGCGCCGCGCGCACCCCCTCGGTCGGCCGCTCGACGAACCCCACCGGGTCGCGCCAGACGATCGTCGGCGGTTCGACGACCGCGAGCGTCGGGAACGGCGCGCGCCAGTGCAGGCGGAAGCCGACCCCATCGGCGCTCCGGCCGAACTGCGGCGGACGCTCCTCGTCGAGGTTTCCCGGCCGGTCGAAGGTGAGGTCGAGGTCGGCGAGCGCGCCGGCCCGGTCCCCGCGGATCAGCCCGTCGATCGTCACCGTCCCTTCCTGCCCGCCCGCCCGCCACGCGAGGTCGGCGCGCAGCGCCCGCCGGGGTCCAGTCACCGCCGCGGCGAGCGGCGCGATCAGGAACGGGAGTCCGACGAACACCGGGGTGGAGGCGTGGAGCACGACGCCGGCCAGGAGCAGGGCCGTGCCGGCCCCGACCGAGAGGTACGTGAGCCGGGTCCACCGCAGCGGCGGGGGGGGCTCCCCCGGTCCGCTCACCCGACGCCCTCGATCGCGTCCAGTCGGTGGGTGAGGTACGCGAGGAACTGTTCATCGGGGAGCCGGGCGATCGCCGCCAGCTCGGCCGCCGGCCGCGTCGGAAGTTCCGGGCGGTCCCCGCCCCGCTCGATCTTGTCGATCGCGAGGACGATCTCCTCCCGGCCGGTCCGGCCGTGACTCCACCACGCGCCGACGGCCGGCGCGACGATCGGGGCGGGGGCTCCCGTGCGCCGGGGGGCCGGAGGCGACCGTCCGACCGCGTCGGCCATCGTGAGCGCGGCGAAGACGACGGCGACGATCGCCGCTGGGGCCGACACGGCGTAGTCGGGGCCGGCCACGATCGCCGCCAGCGCCGCGGCGAGCGCGACGGCGGGGAAGACGGGTCCGAACGGCGACTCGGTCATCGGACGGCGGTGCGACGAGCGAGGTCGGTCCGCGCGTCGCCGATCGCGGCCCGGACCCGGTCGGCGGCGTCGGGCCCCATCGGGTGCGAGGAGTACCGGGCCTCCTCGAACAAGCGGGTGAGGGCGTGCGCGGCCGGCGCTCGCACGCCCAGCCGCACGAGCCGCTCCGCCCGGATCTCCTCGGGCGTCAGGGCGGCGAGGTCGCCGGTGGCCGGTCCGACGCGCGCGAGCAGACCCGTGTACAGCCGCTCGATGACCGTCCGCGGGTCGGTGCCGTGGTCGAGGTCGGCGTCCGCGACCTGGAAGGCGTGGCTGGCGGCATCGACCGCCGCCGGCGCCGCGGCCTCGGCCGCCGCCCCCGCTCGGCGGTCGCGGGCCCGCCGGAGCAGTCCGGGCACCAGGACGGCGGCGACGACGAGGACGATCACGACCCCGAGGAGCAGGACCAATCCGTGCGAGAAGGCGAACGACGACGACTCGGTCGGGAAGATCCCGCCGCCGGAGCCCGGTCCGGTCCCGCCGGTCGAGCCGCTGCCGTTCCCGGTCGAACCGGATCCGCCGCTGCCCGAACTGCTCGTGCTCGGCAGCAGGTTGCCGTGGGCGGCGATCGAGAGGAGGAAGAGGAACAGGAGGAAGACGCCGAAGATCGCCGCCACGGCGACGACCGTGCCGGGCGGACGGGCGGCGCCGGTCCGGAACCGCTGGTAGAGGACCGCCGCGAAACCGGCGATGAACGGCGTCAGGAGCAACGCGCCCAGTACCCAGATCGGGAGCGAGTAGCCGGCGCCCTCACCGCTCGGAAGGCTGTACGGCCGCGTGGACGTCGCGACGAGCGTCGCGGCGGCCCCCACCGCGATGCCCACCGCGACGAGGCCGAGGACGACCGGGGAGGGGCGGGCCGACGCGGCCATGCTCCGTACCGGTACGAACCGCGCCGGGTCCGATAACCCCTCCGCTCACCGGCCGGCGGACGGCGGTCGTCCGCCCTCGGGCGGGTGCCGCTCGAGCAGGTAGAAGGCGCGGCGTTCGTGGTCGACCGAGACGATCGCGAAGTCGTCCACGACGTACTGGAGGTCGAAGGCGACCCGGAACGCGTCCCGGACCGCGTGGCGCCACCGGCGGACCCCGCCCGCCTCGTGCTCCCGGACCGCCGTGAGGTCGAACGGGACCTCGAGGTGGGCCGTCGGGCCGTCCGGCTCCTCGACCGCGCTCGGCAGGCGGAGGCCGCTCGCCCCCGGCTCCGTCTCCACGATCCCTCGGGCCCGCTCCCAGCGGCCGCGCGCGTCGGCGTCATCGCCCGTCGTCGTACCCAACCGGCCCTCCACGCGCGCCGAGGAGAGGATCCACCGCGTGCGCAGCCGGTCCGACTCCGTCCCCCCGTCCCCGCTCCCCGGCAACTGGCCGAAGTAGTGCGGGAGGTACCGGTCGGGCACGCTCCCGAGCCGGTGGACCGACAACCAGGCGTTGCGGCTCACGAGCGGGTCGAACGCCCACCGGATCTCGCCCAGCCCGAGCCTCAGCACCTCGTCGCGCTGGAACGACTTGAGCCGGAATCCGAGGTGGTGGTTGCGGTACTCCGGTCGGACGGCGGTGAGGTGCGAGTAGTGGTACAGCGTCGTCCCGTCCCAGCCGAT
>JASHXM010000217.1 GCA_030043545.1 Thermoplasmata archaeon
CGCCGCCCGAGCGCCCGATGCGGGCGGATCTGGGGAGGAGGGGGATGCCGCCCGCTCGGAGGAGATCGGGACCGGGCCCACCGGGCCGGACGCGGATGCGCCGGCCGGTGGGGACCGCAGCTCGGTGGCCACCGCCCTTAGGCTCCCACGACCGACAGCTCGACCATTCGGATCGGCGAGCGGGGCCGATCGTGTCCGTCCCGCGGCACCGCGGCGATCTTGTCGACGACGTCCTGGCCGCCGCGGACCCGGCCGAAGACGGCGTGCTTCCCGTCGAGCCACGGCGTCGCCGCGAGCGTGATGAAGAACTGGCTCCCGCCGGTGTTCGGGCCGGCGTTCGCCATCGAAAGGATCCCCGGTCCGTCGTGCCGCAGCGCGGGGGAGAACTCGTCCGGGATCGTGTAGCCGGGCCCGCCGGTGCCGTCGCCCTTCGGGCAGCCGCCCTGGATCATGAAGCCGGGGATCACCCGGTGGAACGTGAGGCCCGTGTAGAACCCCTTCTTGGTGAGCGTGAGGAAGTTCTCCACCGTCTTCGGGGCTCGGTCGCGGAACAGCTCGATCCGGATGTCGCCGACCGTCGTGCGAATCGTCGCCGTGGGGTTCGCCATGGGCGGCCGACCCCGGCCGGGCCTAAAACGCCGACGGGCGGGAGCCGGGGTTATCTGGGAGGAGCGCGCATCCTCGGCCGGGCGGCGCGCCGCCCGCGCGCCGGATGAACCGCACGGTCGTCTACCTCGGCATCGCGGTGGTGGTCGCCGGCTTTCTGCTCGCGGCGTATCCGATCCTCCTCCTGGGACGGGAGCGGTTCGACCTCGAGCAGGGGGCGGGCTGTCTCGTGGCACCGGTCGGCGTGTTCGTCGTGATGTTCGGGGCCAGCTTCTACGACCCGACCCGCACGACGGTCGGCGGCGTGTTCGGCAACCCGGACGAACGACGTCCGACGAGCCCGGCCGAGGGACCGGTGTCGCCCGCGATCCCGTTCTCCCCGCTCGAAGCGGCGACCTGCCGGTTCTGCCGAACGTACATCGACCACGATCAAGCGACCTGCCCCCGCTGCGCCCGGGCCCGGCCGTGCCGGCGGTGCGGTCGCCCGCTCGGACGCGTGCTCGACCGCGCGACGTGCCCCCGGTGCGGTCGGGAGGAGGCGTTCTGCGACTGCTCGACGTACTCGGGCTCGCTCGGGCCGGCGGACCGGCCGGCGCGCGCCCGCTGGAGGTGAGCTCGCACGGACGGGCCGACGTCCGGCTCCGCGGCCGCGCCGGCCGTCGTTCACTTCGACGGCGCGAGCCAGCTGATCCGGGGGACGCGACGCGCGGGGTACGGCTGCACGATCTCCGGACCGGCCGGAACCCACGAGGAGTGGGGTCTCGCCGTCCCGCCCGGCCACGAACGGGCGACGAACAACGTGGCCGAGTACGTCGGGGCGATCCGCGGGCTCGAGTGGCTGGTCGACCAGCAGTATCGCGGCCCGGTTCAGGTGCGCGGGGACTCCCAGCTCGTCGTACGCCAGATGGGCGGGGAGTACGCGGTCCGCACGGAACACTTGCGCGCCTACCATGAGCGACTGAGGCAGCTCGCCTCCCAGTTCGAACGGGTCGAGTTCGAGTGGATCCCCCGCGAGGAGAATCGGCGGGCGGACGAGCTATCGAAACGGGCGATCTTCGGACCCGTTCCGCCGTGAACGGGTCGCTCGACGGGGGCGGGACCGGAACGACGACCGCGGTCGCTCAGTTCCAGCGCACGGTGTAGACGAGCGTCCGGCCCTCGATCGCGGCCCGGGCGCGCGCGGGGTCGACGTAGGTGGCGAACGCCGCCGCCGCTTCGGGGGAAAGCCGGGGTCGTGCCCCGTACCCGCGCGGGTGGGCCACGCCGAGCACTGGGGGCACGCCCCGGAGGTCATCGACACGGGTCGGCCGGCGGCCGGTAGGAAGGGGCGTCATTCCGGAGTGAGGTTCCACCGGCGTACGGGATACGTCGGGACGAGGCAGGGGAGCGCCGCGAGCGTCGCCGGAGGTTGAGGACGGACTCCCGCCGACACCGGGGCCGCCGCGAGCAGGATTCGCCGGTCCGGAGCGTCCGACATCTCGAATCACACATGTCAGACGGACGTCGTACATAAAGCCGAAGTTCCAGTGGAAAGAGGGGGGTCGACGCCTCCGGTACCGGCGAGAAACGGCGGCGGACGTTGGGCAGACCTCCGACCGGATCCCGCCGGGTCGGGGTCATATCGCCGTCCGACTTCGCTCGGCGTTGACCGAGGCTCCAACGTCCGCTCCCGAAGTCGCGGCGCTGCTGGATCGCGCAGAGCAGGAGCTGCTCGACCTGGCGATCGAGGGGGGCCGGGCCGACTGGGTGTACGCCACCTACATCACCCCGGACTCGGAGGCGCTCTCGGCCCGCGCCAACGCCCGGATGATCGAGCGGACCGTGCACTGGGTGAAGGCGACGTCGCCGATCCGACCGGACGGGCTGGAGGGAAGCGTACGCCGTCGATTGAAGCTGCTCCGGCTCGCGCTCCCGCTGCTCGCGCCGTCGGACCCGAAGGAGTCGGCGGAGCTGACGTCGATCGTCGCGGCGATGTCCGGTGCGTACGCGCGCGGACGGTACACGCCCCAAGGCGAGACCGAACCGCTCGACCTCCAGGCGCTCGAGCGGATCCTGCTCACCGACCGCAACCCCGCTCGCCTCGCGGACGTCTGGTCCGGCTGGCACTCCGTCGGTCGATCGATGGCGACCGGCTTCACCCGGTACGTCGAGCTCGGCAATCGCGGGGCTCGAGAGGTCGGGTTCGACGACCTGGGGGCGATGTGGCGGTCGAAGTACGACATGGCCCCCGATGCGTTCGCGACCGAGGTCGACCGGCTCTGGGAGCAGGTCCGCCCGTTCTACGCGTCCCTGCACGCGTACGTGCGCTCGCGCCTTCGGGCGCACTACGGCGCTTCCCTTGTACCCGCGGACGGCCCGATCCCGGCCCACCTGCTCGGGAACATGTGGGCGCAGGAGTGGCAAGGGATCTTTCCGCTCGTGGCGCCCCCCACCGCCGGCGCCGGGTACGACCTCACTCAGCTGCTCGTCGCCCGGTCGACCACGCCGGAGGAGATGGTCCGGTACGCCGAGCGGTTCTTCGTCTCGCTCGGGCTCGACCCGTTACCGTCCTCGTTCTGGGAGCGGTCGATGCTCGTGCGTCCGCGCGACCGGGAGGTGATCTGCCACGCCAGTGCCTGGGACCTCGACTACGTGGACGACCTGCGGATCAAGATGTGCATCGAGATCACCTCGGAGGATTTCGCGACGATCCACCACGAGCTCGGGCACAACTACTACCAGCGCGCCTACGGACACCTCCCGTTCCTCTTCCGGGACAGCGCGCACGACGGCTTTCACGAGGCGATCGGCGACACCGTCGGCCTGTCGGTGACCCCGGAGTACCTCGTGCGGATCGGGCTGCTCGGCGCGTCACCTCCCTCGGACGCGGACCTCGGACTGCTCCTCTACCGGGCGCTCGAGAAGGTCGCGTTCCTCCCGTTCGGACTCGCCGTCGATCGGTGGCGGTGGGACGTCTTCGCCGGCCGGATCGCCCCGCGCGACTACACCCGCTCCTGGTGGGAGCTCCGGCGTCGGTACCAGGGCATCGCCCCGCCCACCGCTCGGGCGGAGACGGAGTTCGACCCCGGGGCGAAGTTCCACGTCCCCGCCAACGTCCCGTACATGCGGTACTTCCTCGCCCACATCCTCCAGTTCCAGTTCCACCGGGCGCTCACGCGCGCCGCCGGGGCGTCCGGACCGCTCCACCGGGCGTCGATCTACGGCTCCCACGCCGCCGGGGACCGGCTCCGAGCGACCCTGGCCCTCGGGCAGAGCCGCGAATGGCCCGACGCCCTCGAGGCCCTCACCGGCGAGCGCCAGATGGACGCGTCGGCGATGCTCGACTACTTCGCCCCGCTTCGGAAGTGGCTCGACGAGCAGAACCGAGGGGTCCCCGTCGGCTGGTGAGCGGGCGCTCGGGCGCGAACGTTCCGGGCGGTCGGTCCCGACCCGACCTCAGTTCTCGACCGAGACGCGGAGCGAGCGCGGCTCCGCGGACCGTCCGTTCGGGTCCCCCGTAGCGCGGGCCAAGGGCCGGACCGCGTCGACCGCGTGCCGGAGGAGGTCGTAGGCCGCCGATCCGGCGGCATCGGTGGCCGACTCGGGTAGGTAGACGCGGACCGCCGACCGGTCGACCCCCAGCGAGACCGCGGGGGCCCCATCACGGCCGGCCCAGACGAGGCGCAGCTCCGAGCCATCGGCGACCGAGCCGAGCCACCGCAGCGACCCGAACCAGCGGCCGGCGAGTCGGTCGACCACCGCCGCCCGGGGCGTGCCGGCCGGCAGCTCGATCCGAGCGATCGCGCGCGCCGGCGTCGGCGGGACCGGACCCGACAGGCGGCCGGCCCCCGGCACTCGGTACCCGCCATCCGCGCGGACGACCTGGCCGGTGCGCTCGAGTCGGTGGAGCGAGCGCGACAGTGACTCGGGGTGAGCGCCGAGGAGGCGGCGCAATCCGTTGAAGGCGAGACGCCGGTCGACCCCTTCGAGCGCGGCGAGGACCCGGTCGTCGAGGTGGGACCCCCCGCCGCCGGTCGGCTCCGTCACACCCGAGAAACGTCGGGTCGAGGATTTAGCGGGACGGTTACGGGCCCGTTAGTGGCCGCGGGAGTCGTCGACGGGGAAGCTGTGACCGACGGCGCCCGCAATCGGTCAACATCCCCCCGCGAGCGTTGGGCCGAGCTGGTGAGATGTGGTGACCGCTCCTACGAAGCGAACGTACGCGTCGTTCTCCGAGCCGCCCGATCTGCGACCGATCGGGTCCCCGATCCCAATCCGACCGTTCCCGACCCCACCCAGCGGCCCGTCCCCGTCCGGTCCCGGCCTGACCCCCGAGGGACTCCTGTGACGCTATCCCCGCTCGAGGAGCGCGTCACGGCAGCGGTCGCGACGATCGCCCCGTGCGTCGCGGTCGTCGAGACGGTCCGCGTCGGACGCGGACGCCGCGGGGGGTTCCGACCGGGTCAAGGAAGCGCGGTCGTCGTCGACCCCGCGGGCGTGCTCGTCACGAACGGGCACGTGGTCGAAGGCGCGACGCAGCTTCGGGTCCGGTTGGCGGACGGATCGGAGCACCCGGGCGACGTGGTCGGGATCGACCCCGCCACCGACCTCGCGGTCGTCTCGATCGACGCGAAGGGGTTGCCGGCCGCGACCGCCGGGGACTCCGAGGCGCTCGGGGTCGGGCGGGTCGTCCTCGCCGTCGGCAATGCCCTGGGACTCCCCGGCGGGCCGACCGTGTCGCTCGGCGTGGTGAGCGCGGTCGGTCGGCCGCTGCCCGGCTCGGATTTCGTCTTCGAGGGGCTCATTCAGACCGACGCGGCGATCAACCCGGGGAACAGCGGCGGTCCGCTCGTCGACCTGGACGGCCGGGTCGTGGGGATCAACACCGCGATGGTACCGTTCGCACAGGGGGTCGGCTTCGCCATCCCGATCCATGCCGTGCTTCGCATCGCGGAGGAGCTCCGGCGGCGCGGTCGAGTCGTCCGGCCGTGGGTCGGCGTCACGGTGGCGGAGCTTCGCCCGGAGCTCGCTCGGCAGCACGGTCTCGAGCCGAACTCGGGGCTCCTGGTCGCCGAGGTCGTCCCCCGCTCGCCCGCCCACCGGGCCGGCGTCAAACCCGGCGACGTGATCACGCGCGTCGGCCCGTTCGAGGTCCGATCCGTACGGGGGCTGCTGGGGTCGCTGTCGGAGTTCCCGATCGGCGGAGACGTGGCGCTCGCGTTCCGCCGGCGCGGACAGGCCCTGGCGGCCAGCGTGCCGCTCCAGGAGCGGCCGGAGCCGGTCGTCGCGCCGGCGTAGCGACGGCGGTCCGACCGGCCCCCGCTATATCCCGGCGGACCGTGCATCGGGTGGATGCTGACGGACGCGTACGGCCGGGCGGTCACCGACCTGCGCATCAGCGTGACCAAGCGGTGCAACTTCGGCTGCGTCTACTGCCACGACGAGGGGCTCGGGCCGGTCGCGCCGCCGGGCGCGGCCCATCCGGACGAGATCACCCCCGACGAGGTCGAACGGCTGGTCGCCATCGGTCGGGAGTTCGGGATCCGCTCGGTGAAGTTCACCGGCGGGGAGCCGCTCGTCCGATCCGACCTGGAGGAGATCCTCGCCCGGACCGTCCGCCAGGTCGATGACGTTTCGTTGACGACGAACGGCTCGATGCTGGAGGCCCGGGCGGAGTCGCTGCGCGTCGCGGGCCTCAAGCGGGTCAACGTCTCGGTCGACTCGCTCGATCCGGACGAGTTCCGTTCGATCCGGGGCGGAGCGTTGGCGCCCGTGCTGCGCGGGATCCGGGCGGCGCTCCGCGTCGGGCTGTTGCCGGTGAAGCTCAACCTCGTCGTCTTCGCCCGAACGGTCGAGAACATCCCCGAGATGATCGACTACGTGGGCGCGAGTGAGGGCCTCAAGCTCCAGCTGATCGAGTTCATGCCCGAGCTCGTCGCCGACCGGGCGCTGGCGGTCGACATCGGGGAGGTCCGTCGGTGGTTGGAGTCGCACGCGACCCGGGTGCTCGTCCGGGAGATGCATCACCGCCGGATCTACCTGTTCAATCGGGCCGAGGTCGAGCTGGTCGACCCCGTCCAGAACCCCGAGTTCTGCGCAAACTGCCACCGGGTCCGGATCACCCATCGCGGTGAGCTCAAAGGGTGCCTCAACCGCAACGACGACCTGATCCCGACCCGGGGGCTGTCGGACGCGGAGCTGCGCGCCGCATTCCGACGCGTCATCACGGAGCGCGTCCCATTCTACGGCGGGTACGTCGCGGCCCACGTCCGTCCGGCGGCCGCGGCGCCGCTGCTGCGCATCGCCGACGCCCCGCCGGCGGTGCCGTCAACCGAATAAGGTCGGCCGCCTCGGGAGATCGATGGCGAAGGCGGTCGACTTCGAGCTCGTCCGGGTCCCCCGGCTCCGCGTGGCGACGATCGGCTGGTCGGGGCCGTGGAACGAACGGAAGATCCGAGCCCAGTTCGCGCGGATCGTCGGCTGGTCGAAGACGGCCCGGGTGCGCACGGGGCG
>JASHXM010000218.1 GCA_030043545.1 Thermoplasmata archaeon
CGGGCCGGACCCGTCGTCGAACGTCCACGTGTACGTGAACGGCGCGGTTCCCCCCGTTGTCGTCACGGCAAAACTGACGTTCGTGCCCGGGGCAGGAGAACTATCGCTCGTCGTCGCGGTCGCCCCGAGGGCCGGGTTCACGTCGAGGCTGAGGGCCGGCGCATCGGTTGTGTAACCGAGCGAGTCCGTGAGGGAGAGGTTCACCTGCATCGTACCCGAACGAGCGTAGACATGGGTCTCGTTTTCAGTCGAGCCGATCTTCCCGTCCCCGAACTCCCATCGGAAGGTTGGGGAGCCCGATCCCCCGGTCCAGGTGCTGGAGAAATTGACCGGCACCCCCACGTCGGTCGCGGAGACGTTCTCCGTCGAGCTCGCGAGCAATTCGGGATTCACCTCGACGTCCAGCGTGTGATAGCTCCAACCCCCGCCGGTGTCCGTGGTGTTGAGGCGCACCTCAAAGGGGCCCGAGCCGGTGTAGACGTGGCTGACATCGGCCCCGCTACCACTCGTGCCATCCCCGAAGTCCCAGGCGGTGGAGTCCGAGCCGGTGCCCCCCGAGGCCACCGTGGTGAAGTCGACCGTGGAGGTGCCACTCACCAGGTCGCTCGACATGGGAGTGGCGGATACGGTCGTCGTCACGTTACTCACGACGGTGAGGTCGACGAGCGTCGAGTAGCCTTCGACCCCCAGGAAGTCTTTGTCGACAGCAGCGGCCACCCAGTGACCGGTCCCCCCGTAGATGAAGTGGGTCGTGAACGAGGAGTTCGCCCAGAAGTCCGGAACGGCGAGGTGGGTCGACGTGAAATTACCGAAGAGATTGCCGATGCCAAACTCAACCCGGGGACCAGAGCCGGTGCCCCTCACGAACGTCCCCGACATGATCTCGTACGCGCCGACGTCGACCGGATTGTACCGGACCTCCGTGAGCAGCACCCGCGGGGGGATCTCGAGGACCCAGGCGTCTCCCCCGCAACTCCCCTGGCACCGCCCCCCGATGAGGGTGGGAGCCACATACGAGCTGTTCGAAGCGATCAGTGCCCCGGTCTCGGACGGAGCCGCAGAGAGGTGGGCGTTGAGTTCGGTCAGCGGGAACCATCGCCCCCGCTCGTAGCCCAACGTCTGATTGGAGTAGGTACCCGCGCCTGTCTCCCCCCCGACCAGGATCGTCTGGTTGATCTGACCGTCCCAGGTCAATCCGCTGAAGTACGTAGCGGCCGGATAGTAGCACTCGTCGAGATCGGCACAGTTGCTCGCGCTCACCCGGTAACTGATGTTCGACCAGTCGCCCGATGCGTCGTAGATCCACGTTTCGTTCGTGACGACCTGACGGCTGACGGAATTCGGCCAAGAACCCCCGTACAACAATAGGTCCCGAGTCGTCTGATCGTAGGTCATCGACGCGCCCCAAATCACCGAGGGAAGGATGTTCCCCAGCTCCCAAGACTCATCGGAACCCGGGAGCAGGTGGGTGACCTGCGTGTCGCTTCCGTTGTAGCAGGTGCTAAAGACGCAGCCACCGGCGTACACCAAAGAATTCAGCGCCGGGTCCCACGCCATCGAACCGAAATGCTCGAACGGCACGTCGGTGACACCCACGACGGCCGTGAAGTTGAACCAGCCATACTGACCCTCGGGAGTCGCCTGCTCGAACATCCAGGTCTGAAGGTTCGGGCCGTCGGGGCCGGTGCCTCCGACCATCATCAGGCCACCCCAGTCGGGGTCCCAGGCGAGGGACTGGCCATACAAGGTTGGGAAGTTGTCGTCGTAGACGAGGCCGGACGTCGCGTTGTACCAACCGTTCCCCCCATACAGCCAGGTCGCGTCGGTGGGACAGTCGATCCCGCAGATGCTCCCCACCATGACGTAGTCACCGAGCGAAGGATCGTACGCGACGGCGGCCCCTTGCGCGGCATTCGGGGTGAGATTGGAGTCGAAGGTGGAGGTCTGATTGGTCCAGTTCAGGGTTGGGTAGGGTGAAGACGCGGTTCGAACGTCGGGCGGTGAGCGGATCGACGGGGGGCTCTGATCGAACCATGAGGGTCGCGTGGGGCTCGGACCGGCATGAACGCCGGTCGCTCCGGAGGAGCTTGGACCAGGTGAGGCCGCTCGACTCAGCGTCGCGGAGCTCGGGGCGGCGTCGACCCGGCTGGCTCCAGCAGTAGGGAGCGCCGCCGACGCCAGGAGACCCGCCACAATCGCGACACTCAGGGCAACGAGCGGTGTGAGACGGCGCCGCATCCGCGCTGCGACTTGGGCTTGGTTAATGAGGGTTGCACGTGGGGGGGCCCGCGAGCGGGTGCAACCGCGGTCCCTCGGCCCGGAATCGGCGGCCGCGCATCCCTTCGGTATTCGATAGTCTTAAGGCAGGACCGCAAGGTCCCCGGCTCTCTGTCGCGGCCGACACAAGGGGGACGGGGTTGTCGTCGCGTCCGAACGGGGTCCTCCTCCGACTCGCGGTAGCCACCACTCTAGTCGCCGCCCTCTCCTTCTCCAGCTTCGCGGCCGTACTCGCGTCCAGCGCTCCGACACCCCTTCCCTCGGAGGGTTCGGCCACGGGCTACACCTCCGCGCCCTGCTGCGACCGTGATCGGTCGTCGATCTCACCCACGTCGGGAAGCACCGGCCCGAACAGTCCGTGGGTGGTCGTCGCCACTCCGACGGTGGGCGGTGACCCCGTCGCGGTCGTAGCCGACTCGGGCGCGAACGACGTGTTTGTGGCGAACGAAGCGTCCGACACCGTCACGGTCCTCTCGGGCGCCACCGGAGCGTTCGTCGCCACGATTCCCGTGGGAGAGGACCCCGACGCCCTCGCCTACGACTCGATCGTGAACGAGGTGTTCGTGGCCAACTACGGATCGGGGAATGTCTCGGTCCTGTCCGATAGCTCGGACACCGTGATCGCCACGGTGTCCGTCGGCTCGAACCCCGACGGCATCGCGTACGATGTCGCCGAGGATGAGATGTTCGTGGCGAACTTTGGAACGTCCAACGTCAGCGTCATCTGCGACGCCTCGACGGCGCGGAGTCCCTGCTACACCGGAACCGGTACTCCGCCGGACGTGATCGCCACGGTCCCGCTCGGCAGCGGCGCGTTCCCTCGCGCGATCACCTACGACACCTGGCTCGGCGAGGCCTGGGTCGCCGTAGCGTCGGATGCGCTCCTGGTGATCCCGGAATCCTCGGACACGGTGACGGCGACCGTTGGGCTCGGCGCGGCGGCCAGCTCCGTGGCGTTCGACCCCATCTATCGCGACGTCTACGCGGCGAGCCCGACGTCGAACTCGGTGAGCGTCGTGGCGGATGCGAGCAACTCCGTCGTCACGACCCTCCCGATGGGCACGCAACCCAGCGGGATCGCGTACGATCCCACGCTCGGCCTCATGCTTGTCGCCGGCTTTGGGACATCGACCGCGTCGGTCGTCTACGACACGACCGAGGGCATCGTCGGGACCGTACCCGTCGGCGACGGTCCTCTCGGGGTCGCGTACGACCGCACCTCCGAGTGCTACTTCGTCGCGAACTCGGGATCGAACACGGTCAGCGTGATCTCGGCGACGCGGGATCGGTCCGTGGGTTCGACCCCCCTGCCCACGTTCCCGGTGGGCGCGGCGTTCGATCCCGGGCTCGACGAGGTGTTCGCCACGAACGACGGACCCGGCACCGACAACGTGACCGTGCTATCGGGATCCACGAGTGCGACGGTCGGGTCGATCGCCGTAGGTTCCTCGCCCCGGGGCTTGGCGTACGACGCCGGTCACGACGAGCTCTACGTCGCGAACTCGGCCAGCGGCAATGTCACGGTCCTCTCGCTCGGCGGGTCGGGGCCCGCGAGGTCCGTGCGGGTGGGCGACCTCCCGACCGGTGTCGCGTACGACTCGGCTCGGGGCGAGGTGTTCGTTACGAATACCTACACCGCGAACGTCTCGGTCATCAACGACACCTCCCGGCGGGTCGTCGCCTCCATCGACGTCGGGTTGAACCCGATGGGGATCGTCTACGACCGGTCGTTGGGCGAGCTGTTCGTCGCCAACTTCGAGTCCGACAACGTGAGCGTCATCTCGGACGCTTCGAACTCGGTGCTCACCTCGGTTCCCGTAGGGTCGAATCCCGACGGGATCGCCCTCGACCCCACGTCCGGGGACGTCTACGTGGCCAACACCGGCCAGGACAACGTGACCGTGATCTCCGCGGCCAACGACGAGGTCGTCACCTCGATCCCCGTGGGGAGCTACCCGACCGCGTTGGCCCTGGATCCGGCCACCGGGGAGATGCTCGTCTCGAATCAGAACTCCGACAACGTGAGCGCGATCTGGGATGTGGTCGGGAAGGACATCGGCTCGACCCCGGTCGGGACCGATCCCCTGGGAATCGTCTACGACTCCGTCGACGCGCGCACCTACGTCCTCGACGAGGGGTCGGGCAATGCGACCGTCCTCGAGGCGCCCGTGCCCACCTTCTCGGTCACATTCGAGGAAGTCGGACTCGGGCCGTCCACCACTTGGTACGTGAACGGGTCCGCGGCCGGGTCCCACTCCACCGCGCTGAGCACCCTCGGCTTCGCGGTGATCGCCGGGACCGACGAGTTCTCGGTCGGCGGCGTCCCCGGCGAGAGCGCGAACGCGACCCCCGCCACGGTAACGGTGTCGGACTCGGCGGTGACGGTGTACGAGTCGTTCACGGTCACCGACTTCCCGGTGACATTCACCGAGAGCGGTCTGCCGTCCGGGCTCATTTGGTGGGTCTACGTGGATAATGTCCCTCCGGTCGCCTCCGACGAGCCCTCGCTCTCGATGGAGCTCGGGAACGGCTCGTACACCTACACGGCGGTGACGGCGACCACGGGGTTCGCCGCCATCACGGGGTCGGTGTCGGTCCGTGGCTCGGGTCCGACGGTCGGGTTAGCATTCTCGGCGCACACGTCGACGTACCTGGTCACGTTCACGGAGTCCGGCCTCCCACCCGGATCGACATGGTGGGCGAACCTGACGGGGGGGATCTCGCTCAGGTCGACGAGTTCGACCATTTCGGTGAGTCTGCCGAATGGCACGTTCTCGCTTCGAGCGGCGTCCTTCGACCGGTCGTTCACGGTCTCGGGGCCTACCTCGGCGGAGTTCTCGGTGTCGGGCGCGGCCGTAGACGAAGCCGTCCTGTTCGCCTCGCGTCAGTATCCCGTTTCGTTCTTCGAGACCGGCCTGCCCACCGGGACCTCCTGGAAGGTTCAGGCGGACGGGGTACTCGGCAACTCCACTACCGCGAACATCGTGTTCGACGAGCCCGACGGAACGGTCTCGTACTCGGTCGAGCCCGTCGCGGGCTACTCCCCGAGTCCGTCCTCCGGCGGGGTTGCGGTCGCGGGCGCTCCCTCGTCCCAGGCGATCACCTTCACGGCGGTCGCGGCCTTGCAACTGTCGATCACGATCAGCCCGAACACCTCGGCGGCACCCGAGCCGGGCCCGCTGCTGGTCTCGTTCGACGCGTCGGCGACCGGAGGGACCGGTCCGTACAGCTACGCGTGGTCGCTGGGCGATGGGGCGAGTGCCGCCACGGCATCGACCTCCCACACGTACGACGCCGCCGGCACGTACCTCGCTCAGCTCACGGTGACGGACTCCGTGGGGGACACGAAGGTCGTGGCGATCCCCGTGCGCGTCGGCACCGCCGCGGAGATGACGACGTGGATTCCCGCGCTCGACGCCTACAACTTTGGGAACCCGGGCAGCCTATGGGCGGCCGGCGGGAACTGCTACGGCCTGTCGTCCACCGCGGTCCTCTACTTCGAGCACGATGCGCTCGAAAATGCGTCCGCCCCCGACATTCCGGACGATGCCGCGACCTATCCGGATCCCCTGCCGTACATCTCCGAAGCCCAGGCTCAGGTCGCGCAGGGCGGCTTTACGGGCAATCCGTGGGTGCGCTTCGACAACGTCTCCCTCGCGATCTACCTCCACCAGATCTCCGGGCTCAACTCCGTGCGCCCGTCGACCTGGGTCAACTCGGTGTCGGCGGCCGACGTGCTGTCGGCCCTCGCCCGAACCGGCACCCCCGTCGTGATCGCGCTGGGGCCGAACGATCTCCACGGCGTGGTCGTCTACGGAGCCCAAACCTACTCGAACGGCTCGGACGAGTTCCTCATCTCCGACCCGAACACCGCCGACGCCGCCCTGACGACCCACGCGTGGTTCGTGCCCCCGGACTCGTTCCGCTACGAGTACGGCGACTCCTGGTCGCGGTTCTCTCCGATCTCCATCGGATCGTTCGCCGCGACCTCCTCCGTGCCCGTCTCGTCGTTCTACTGGGCGGCGCATGGCCTGGCCGCCGGCTGGCAACTCGTGGAAGCCGACCGCGCGGTGACCGTGTCGTCCAACGGAGTCGACCGGTTCGCCGACGCGGATGCGGGAAATTCGCAGACGTTCGTGCAGGGGATCCGCGACTCGTCCGGGATCGAGGAGCCGACGGCCACCGGCATCTCCTGGCAGGCGTACGTCGTGCCGCCGGGGGATCCCCCCGTATCGGTCGACCCCGCCGACACGTCCGACGTGCGGCTGTACTACGGACTCAATGTATCCGGAGTCCCGTCGCTCCGGGGATTCGGTCTCCAGGTCGAGGAACTGGGGGTCGGCTCCGTGCTCATCAACCGGACCAGTGCAGGGGTCACCCTCACCACCGGGAGCTCGGGCGTCGTGCTGAACGTGACGATCCTTCAGGCCAACGACTCGGGCTGGCAGGAACTCCAGGCCAGCGGGCTCAACGTCGGAGCGCACCGGACCGCCGTCCTCTCGGTCGACAACTGGTCCCAGCTCAACGCCACCTCCGTCGCCGTCGGGGCCCTGTCCATCGGTCCGTCGAGCGGTACGGGCCCGAACCAGACGTACGTCCTCTCCAATGGACAGCAGACGCTCGGCGCGCCGGTCCCCTTCGCCGTGACGTTCGCCGAGTCGGGGCTGGCGACGGGCACCGAGTGGTCGGTGGAGCTGAACGGCACCGTCCGGTCGGGCTCCGGCACGACGATCGTCTTCTCGGATCCCGGAGGCGAATACTCGTACGCGATCGAGGGGGTCGCCGGGTACTCGACCGTCGCCCCCGCCGGATCGGTGACCGTCAGCGGGGCACCGGTCGAGCGGACGGTCGTGTTCACCCCCAACCCCGCGACCGCGCCCCCCACCGTTCCGCGCCTCTGGATCGAAGTGGGGGGCGTGGCCGGTGGGGCGGCAGTCCTCGCGGCGGTCGTGTGGGTTCGACGTCGGAGCCGCCGCCGCAACGCCACGGGCCCCCCAGCCGACCCCGCGGGGGGATCGGCTCCGCGAGGTTGACCGGTCGCGCCGTGGGAGATCTCGGGACTGGCCGGGGCCCCCACCCACGAGGAAGCTATGCCCGCGCAGATCTACCCGGTTTCCGGGGGCGGGGTCGTCGGATGACCCTGCGGGCAGGCTAGCGATGGCGAGGAAGGTCCGGATCACGATGTACATGACGTTGGACGGCTTCGCGGCGCTCGCCGCCGGACCGGACGACCCCGAGGCCGAGCGAGAGTTCTGGGAGGCGATGTGGAACGGACCAATGGACAGCGTCGACACCCTGCTGCTCGGAAGACGGACCTACGAGGGCTGGGCGGCGTTCTGGCCCGGCCTGGTCGACTCCGAGAACGAGCATTGGCGGGCGTTTGCGCGGTTCTCGAACCGCGCCGAGAAGGTCGTGTTCTCTCAGACGCTTCGGACGACGACGTGGGCGAACTCCCGGATCGTCCGGAGCCCCGTCGCCGACGAGATCCTCCGCCTACGGACGCTGCCCGGCAAGGACATCATCGTGGCCGGCGGCGTGCAGCTGGTTCAGTCGGTGCTCGGCCAGGAGCTGGCCGACGAGCTCTGCCTGACGGTCTCCCCGAGCACGATCGGGAAGGGGCTCCCGCTCTTCCCCATGGAGCCGACCTTGGATCACCACGACGATGTCGTTCCCGAGGGGGCGCCGGGCCGTCACGACTTCCGTCTGTTGGAGTCGCGCGCGTTCCGTTCCGGGGCGCTGTACTTGCGGTACGCGACGGTCGCCCGGGCGAAGCCGGGGCCGTAGCCCGGACCGTTCGAAGCCGGACTCGGCGATCTAGCCGGTAGCGCGTCTCCGATTGGCTCGAGGATTCCCGGCGAGGCGGGTCTAGCCCTTGCCCGCTCCTTCCAGTCCGAACCGCGGGTTCGGGAGCCTCGGGGCCCGCGAGGCTCCCGCCGGCCGTTCCTACAGCCCGAGGGAGAAACCTCCCGAGCCGCCTCCCTGGAGGCCGCCGGATAGCGAGTGGAGAAGGCCCGAGAGCCCGGTCGCAGCGCCCAGTGCGGAAAGCAGCCCACCAACACCGGGGACGCCGACGGCTGCGGCGACCGCTACTGCGAGCGCGCCCAGTCCGATCCCGGCCAGGACCTGCGTTGCGGCCCCGAGTGTCGCACCCGCGGCCCCGCTGGCCACCGCGGCAGTCGCAGAGGCAGAGGTCGCTACGGACGTCGGAGCGGAACCGGGTCCCGCCGAGGCTTCGACACCGGCGGCGCCGGATACTCCTACCGGAGCTGCCCCCGACGTGGATGGACCGGTCCCCGACCCGAGCGTCGAACCGGTGACCGTCAACGAGGACGGCGTCGCCGTGGGCGCCGGCCCCGCCTGAACCGTGGCGGACGCTCCCGTCGCGGCGGTGACGCCGCCCCCTCCCGTCGACGGAGACGACCCACCGACCGTCGCCATCGAGCCAGCACGGATCGATCCGTTCGTCGCAGACGCGCCCGTCGAGGCCGCTTCGCCGATGTTTCCGTTGACCGCCGCTTGCATGGGTCACCATCCAAGCGTGGTGCGTCGGGGTAGTTCTAACCCGGTCCCGAGAACCCGCGCCGAGATTGGACGATTCTGCGATTGAACCAATGCGATGCCCGATGGTCCCGTCGGTGGAACCGGCGAAAGTCGGGGTTACCCTCCGCCGTAGCCGCGACTCGCTCGTTCAGTTTATCCGCGAAAGTGGCCTTATCCTGCCCCGATGTCGGGGGGTAGCGCCCAGCCGTTCCGACCGCTCGCTGATACGACGGTACCGGCGATGGCCCAGATCCTCGAGGAGGCTCCGATCGAGCCGCGTTTCGAGCGCGACTTTTCCTCATCCGAGAATGCGATGCAGGTGTGGGCTGGGCTCGGTTTGTTCGGCACGCTCTGCTTTGGGCTGGGTCTGTTCTCGGGCTCAAGTTTCGGGAACGCGAGCACCTTTGGCTGGGCGGCCTTTGTCGCCCCGGCCGTCGTCCTGGTCTTTGTCGGCATCCTCGTCGGGGCGGCGGGCGGCGGCTACTACGCCCTCGCACTCCTCGGTGCCGGAGCGCTCGCGTTCGTCCTCGGAATCGTCTTCAGTGTGATTCCGCCGACCGGGTGGTTCACGCTCGGATCGCTGACCGGGCAGGGGGGTTTTGTTTGGGGCAACGCCTCAGGGATTGTACTGGGGCTCATGTTCGGCGGTGCCGCCGTGGCTGCGGTCGCGTGGGGGCGCGCACTATCCCTGCGGAGGCTGTACGCCGAGTCGGACGATGAGGAGACGGCCGAACCGTCTTCGATGTGACCTCCGGGGGCCGACCCGGCTACCTCAGCGACCCCGGCGGTGACCGCCGATGGAGCGCCCTGCGGCGCAGCCGTCCCTCGAACCCGAGGGAGTCGATTCACCCTCGTTCCAACCCGTTGCCGTGGGGGAGAGACTGGCGCGAGAGGGCGGACGGTCCCGGTCTCAGCGGCGTCCTTTTGGACCCGGAGACGTACCCGAGCCCCGGCCAAGTCCAGAATCCGTAACGATGGAGGTACCCGAAGTCCGGTACGCTCGCAGCGGGAGCCTGCGCATCGCGTACGAGGTGTTCGGATCCGGACCGGTGGACCTGGTCTACGGTCGGACGGCGATCTCGCATCTCGAGCTCGTCTGGGAGGAGCCCTCCGTCGCCGAGTACTTTCGAGAGCTCGCGACGGTCGCGCGGGTGATCCTGTGGGACAAGCGGGGGGTGGGCCTTTCGGATCGGGTCGTCGGGACGCCGACCCTCGAGGACCGGATGGACGACGTCCGCGCAGTGATGGACGCCGCGGGCAGCCAACGAGCCGTGATCTTCGGAGCGACCGATACCGCTGCGATGGCGCTGCTCTTCGCCGCGACCTACCCGGAGCGGACCCTGGGTCTCATCCTCATCGAACCGATCGCCCGGGGGGCGTGGGCTCCGGACTTTACGTTCGCTCCGCGACGCGAGGAGGTGGAAGAGGAGATCCGGCTCTCCGACGAGGACTGGGGCACGCCCGCCCACATCGACCGATTGGTCGAGGTTGCGGCGCCTAGTCGCAAGACGGATGTCGCGTTCAAGCGCTGGTTCGGGCGGGTGATCCGATTCGGCTCGTCGCCGTCCGCGGCGGCGGCTCTCGCTCGGATGAACCTCGCCATCGACGTCCGGTCCGCGCTTCCGGCGGTCCACGTGCCGACACTCGTGCTGAAGTGCGCCGGAGACCGGGTAGTCCGAGAGGAGAACTCGGATTACGTGGCGGCCAGGGTGACCGGGGCGCAGCTCGTTTCCATTCCGGGACATGACCACTTCTTCTGGGCAAGTGCCGAGCCTCGCGCGGCCTCTCTCCGAGCGCAGAAAGCGTTCCTCGCCCATCTTCCGGCGACCGTAGCCGACGAGGACCGAGTCCTCAAATCGGTCGTCTTCGCGGACATCGTCGGATCCACTCGTCTCGCCTCTCGCCTCGGGGATCAGGCGTGGCGAAGGTTGCTCGACTCGTTCCTGGCGGTGTCGCACGCCGAGGCGCTGCGCTTTCGAGGGCGGGTCGTGAAGACGACCGGAGACGGCTGGCTGGCGACCTTTGACGGCCCGACCCGAGCGATCCGCTTCGCTCAGTCGGTTCGAGATCACGCCAAAGAGCAGGGACTCGACCTTCGGGCGGGGATCCACACCGGGGAGTGCCTCGTCACGGACGAGGATGTGGTGGGGATGGCGGTCCACCTGGCGTCCCGTATCTGCGACTCGGCCGGGGGGGGAGAGGTCGTCGCCTCCCGGACCGTGCGGGACCTGTCGGTGGGGTCCGAAGTCCGTTTCGAGGATCGCGGCGCCCGCGAGTTCAAGGGGATCGAGGGCCCGTGGGAGACCTTCCTCGTGACTTCGCGGTGAGCGAGGCTCGGAGA
>JASHXM010000219.1 GCA_030043545.1 Thermoplasmata archaeon
TGCACCTGTTCCGCGGACGGGACTCCGTCGCGTACGTCTCGTTGCGCGCGGAGGCGATCCGGCCCGCGCCCGAGGCCGAGGAGCGCGCGCTCGTCGCGGACATCGTCCGGCAGACGCTCGACCGGCTCGACCTCGTCGAGCGGCTCGAGCAGGAGCCGACGATCACCGATGCCACGCTCCGCGACGCCGGAGCCCCGTCCCCCTGGATCCGCGCCGCGCGCGAGGCGCTCCGCCGCTATCCGAACGTCGATCGCGCCGCGTTCCGGCAGGAGCTGCGCGCGGCCGTCCGCCACATCGGGGGGGAGACCGGTCCCCCGCGGGGGTCGGCGCCCGCCGCGACCGTCCGCGTCACGCCCGATCCGCCCCCCCGCCGGCCGACGGCGCCGTCGGAGACGGAGCGGTCGGACGAATCGGCGTTCCTCGCGCTGGTCGACGAGCTTGCCGAAACGTCGGTCGATGGCTACGCGGACCTCAAAGACCTCGTCGGGCGGATCGCGCTCCGGGGCGTCCGGGGCGATCGTGCCGAGGCGGCGCTCACTCGGCTCGAGGAGGACGGCGTGCTCGAGGAGCCGATCGTCGGCAAGCTGCGACGCACCGGCTAGTCCGTCCGCGGGCGGCCCCTCGGCAGCATATATATATCGGTCGGGCTCGGGGGGCGGGGGAATGAGGAACACCTGTCTCTCCGATTCGGTGACGAGACCGGCGACCAGCTGACCCCCACTCTCCAGGAGCCGAACCGATGGCCCAGCGACCCCGCCCGTTCTGGCTGATCGCCGTCCTCTTGGCGGCGATCTTCGTCGTCGCCGGCGTCGGGGGTGGTCTCCTCTACCTCGCGAACCACGCCGGCCCGTCGCCCGGGCCGAAGACGATCGGGCTCGGCGACAACGTGACGGTGAACTACATCGGCCGGTTCGGGAGCGGACCCCAGTTCGGCCGGGTCTTCGACACGTCGATCTACTCGGTCGCGATCAACGATGGCTCGTATCCGAAGTCGCTCGAGTTCGCCCTCCGGGGCAACGCGACGACGTACACGCCGCTCGGCGTGCATATCGGCCCGACCGCCCCGAGCTCCGGCTACTCCGGTCACAACACGTCGTTCGGGCAGGTCGTCACCGGCTTCTGGCGGGGGCTCGTCGGGGCGTCGGGGAACCACACGATCTTCGTCACCATCCCCCCGGACGAGGGTTACGGCGCGTCGAACAAGAGCTGCTACGCGACGGCCCCGATCAACTACCAGGTCCCGCTCCTCGTCGTGCTCCCGACCGCGAGCTTCGCCACAGCCTATCCGAACGTCACGAAGACCGTCGGCGCCGAGTTCGAGGACCCGACGTACCACTGGGAGGACCTGATCTACAGCTCCAACTCATCCTCGGTGACGGTCGAGAATCTGCCGACGATCGGCTTCGTCTCGAAACCGAACGGCTGGCCGGTCACCGTCGCGAACATCTCCGGCGGGAAGATCTGGCTCACGAACGACCTCACGTCGGCCAACGTGGGCCTCGTGCTCGGCCACTCGGCGACGAAGACCTGCTCGACGACCAAGTTCATCGTGACGGCGGTCGACCACGCGACCGGGCTCTACACCGAGGATTTCAACTCGGAGACGGTCGGTCAGACGCTGATCTTCGAGATCACCGTCGTCGACATCTACCGCTAGCGGCGCTCAGCCGCCGAGCGTGACCTTCCCCCGCTTCATCAGCTCCTCGAAGCGGCGGTCGGCTGCGGTCGCCACGACCTCGGCCGGGACGCGCTCGCGGGGCGGGGCGAACGAACGGAGCAGCTTCCGGGCCTCGTCGCGACGCGCCTTGAGGCGCTGGAAGACGTCCTTCCCTTCCCGCTCGAGCGCCATGATCTCGCGCCCGACCGTGTCGATCTGACCCATCAGCTCGCTGCGGGCCTTGCCTTTGGCGCGCATCTCCGCGACGACCCCGCCCGCCGCTTCGAGCTTCGCACGGACCTCCGACATCTTCCCGTCGCGCTCGCGCCGCGCGGCGTCCATCTCCTGTCCGATCCGCTCGACGTCCGCGCGGGCCGCCACGATCGCCGCATCGGCCGCCTTCCGCCGGTTCGCGTGCTCCGCGACCAGGGCGGCCTGCGCCTCGGCCTTCTTGAGCTCCGCCGTCCGCTGCCGGAGCCGGGCGATCAACGCGTTCTCCTCGTCGATCGGCAGGGCGCGCGTCTGCTGCCGGAGCTCAAGGTCGGCGATCTCCCGGCGGATCTGATCCGGACGCGCGGGTTCGGACGGACCGATCGAGAGCAACAGCTCGCGGCGCGCGATCACCGCCGCCTCGACCTTCTTCCGGGCGTCGTCGCGGGCCGAGCGGAGCGTGGCGAGCCGCTTCCCGAGCTTCCCGTGCTCGTCGTACAGCCGCTCGACGTCCGCTTGGGGCGCTCGTCGGCGCTCGTACAGCTCCCGCTGCTCGCCCGAGAGCGTCCGCATCTGCACGATCAGCTCGTGCCGCTGTCCGACGAGCGCGCGATGGCGGGCCTCGAGCCGGTGGAGCGTCTCCTGGTCGCTGCGATCCTCTCGCTCCCCCTCCTCGGAGAGGTGCGACCGCGTC
>JASHXM010000220.1 GCA_030043545.1 Thermoplasmata archaeon
GCGGTCGCCGAGCTCGCGCAAGCCGCACTCGAGAAGCGGTCGGAAGCGGACACGATCCTCGCCCACCTCCCCGAGGTCGAACTGGAGGTCCAGCGGGCCCGCGCCGAAGGACGCTCGGAAGTGACGCTCGTGTTCGAGGGCCGTTCGGTCGTGGTTCCGACCGCCGACGCTCTTCGGCGGACCGCGCAGTCCCGGTACGAGGAGTCGAAGCGACTCACCGAGAAGCGCACCGGGGCGGAGACGGCGCTCGCGGAGAGTCTCGCGCGGCGCGCAGCGCCCGTGGCCGCTGCGGTGCCCGTACCTGCCCGTCCTGCGACCCCGACCGGGAAGCCGTTCTGGTTCGAGCGGTACCGTTGGTTCATCACGTCGGACGGCGCGATCGTGATCGCCGGGCGAGATGCGGCGTCGAACGACCTCGTGGTCCGGCGCAACCTCAAGGACGGAGACCTCTACCTGCACGCGGACCTGCACGGCGCCGCGAGCGTCGTGGTGAAGCGCTCCGGCGCCGATACGCCGGTGAGCGAAACGAGCATCGCGGAAGCCGCCCAATGGGCGGTCGCCTTCTCGAAGGCGTGGCGCGCGGGGCTCGCGAGCGCAAGCGCGTTCTGGGCGAACCGGGACCAGCTATCGAAATCCGGAGCCTCGGGCGAGTTCGTCGCACGCGGGGCGTGGGTCGTCCACGGGACGAAGCACGTCGTGAAGGACCTGCCGCTTGAGCTGGCCGTGGGCCCGATCACTCACGAAGGTCGAGAGCGGTGGACGGCCGCCCCGCCTCCAGCGGTGCGAGCGCGCGGAGAGGTTCGGGTCTTGCTGACCCCCGGCGACGAGCGCGAGCGCGGTCGAACCGAGGAGACGCTCGTCCGCGACCTCGGCGTGCCGCGGCCGCTTCTCCAGTCGCTCCTGCCGGCCGGCGGGATCTCCGTCCGACGCGCGTAGACCCGTTCGATCTCGGTGGCGGCGAACCGGTCGCCCGACCGGCGCCAGGTGTGCCCGCGCGCCCGCAACGCGACGACCTCGACGCTGAGCCCGGCGACTCGTAGACGGTCGCCGACCGAGAGACCCCGGTTCGGCTCCAGCTCGACCTCCGCCGGGACGGTTCGAGCTCCCTCCACGAGGCTGACGGGCACGGCGCGGTCGGACGCGAGGGTCCCCCAGACGGTCGCGACGGTCTCGGCCCGGCCACGGCCGACCGTGTGTCCGTCTCGACGCTCGATCCGCCGGACGATCAGCGATTCTCGACCGACCTCGAGGTTCCCCCCCAGCTCGATGACCGCGTCCGGTGGAACAAACACCCGGTGCCGGGTCGAGTTGGACCGGCGGGAGACGATCGCAGCTACCTCCACCCGCGGCTCCGGGCGTTGTTCGAACGGATGCGTCCATCGGCAGGTCCGACACCGGGCGACTCCTTCGACGCCGCGGGTCGGACCGCGGCCGACCGGCCGGAGCCGAAATACCCGATGAGGAGTCTCGGTGCCGCACCGTTCGCAGTAGATCGACGCGCTCGCAAGGCGCGATTCGGAGGCGGTGCCGGTGGCTCCCTCGACGTCGAGCTCGGTCACTCGCTCACCGCCTTGTCGCGCATCCTGGCCTCGTCCGATCCGTTGGCTCGGCGAGCGTTCAGGCGTGGATGTGACGGATGACGAACTGGTTCCCATCCGGGTCGGCGAATACCCCGATCGTGATCGTCCCCACGGCGGCGGCATACGTCTTCGGTTCGTCGACGATCGTCCCGCCCCGGCGACGGATCTCGGCAAGGGCCGCGGCGGGGTCGCGATGCGAAAAGACGATCCCCGAGACCGTCCCCGGTTCGCGACCCCCTTCGCCTTCCCCCTGGATGTGCATCGTCAGGAGGGTCGAGGTCCCCGGGATTGCGTATGCCGCGCGAGACGCTTGGGGGAGGTAGCTGACCTCGCGGAGGCCAAGCACTTCGGAGTAGAACCTGCGAGCCCGCACGATGTCCCGGATGTGAACGGTCACCGCCTCGATCCCCTCGACTAACTCCTGTGATGCTTCTCCGGACACGGGCATCCACGATGGGACCGGGATGGAGGCTATCAGGCTTCGTGGTCGGGACGCCGAACGACGGTGTCCGGGCCGGCGGCGCAGGGTCGGGGCCGGTCATGCGTCAGTCCGACCGATATTGGACGATTCTCTAGGGGCCCAAGCGGAGGCGCGCAGGACGACCGAACCTATCCGGGAGTGGGGCTGCCCGAATTTGAATCGGGGTCCCGGGCTCCCAAAGCCCGAAGGATGGACCAGTAGAGCGGACGGAGGGTCGACCTCCCGACCGTAGCTACCCCACAGCCCCGCATCCCGCGTCCTAGACCGCCTCGACCCGCTTCAACGTTCGGCCGATCCGGCACTCGGCGGCGCCGTCGTCGGTCCGCTCGATGCGATACCGTTGCTTGGGGGGGAGCGATGGGCCCGCGCAGATCGACCAGTTCGGGCAGTCGAGCCGGCGGCAGGGGAACCGGGAGACCTCGACCTGGCTGCCGACGATCGCGCTGCGGGCGTCGACGACGAGCGACCGCGGGACGGGCGCGACCTCCACGACGTGCGCGTCCGTCTCCTGCAGAGCGCACGGGTGGGTTACGTCCCGCACGCGCGTCACCTTGTAGCGGCGCCCGACGTCGAGCGTCAGGCAGGCGTGCCGGAACGGGCAGGTCCGGCACGGAGCCGCCCCGCCCTGGTACACGAACTCGAACCCTTCGCGCGACTCGCCGACCGCGAGGAGCGTGATCTCCGGCATCTACCCGATCACTCCCGTGACCGTCGCGAGCCGCTCCGCCGCATCGCGCGACAGGCCGTTGTCGCCGAGGATGGTGTACCGCTCCGGGCGGATCGAGTGGGCGACGACGAGCGCTTTCACGACCTCGTCGTTCGACATCCCGAGCTCCCGAGCGGTCGTCGGCGCACCGATCGTGAGCAGCGCGTTCTTGATCCGGCGCCAGTCGCCCCCGTGCAGGTACATCATCATGATCGCCCCGACCCCGCACTGCTCCCCGTGGAGTCCGGGGTGCTGCGCGAACCGGTCGAGCGCGTGGCTGAACAGGTGCTCCGAGCCGGAGCACGGCCGCGACGACCCGGCGACGCTCATCGCGATCCCGGCGACCAGGATCGGCCGGATCGCGATCCACACCGACTCCTCGAGGTTCGGCTTGATCGCGTCCGCGTGGTCGATCACCTCCTGGGCGGCGTACTCGCTCAACGTCGCGGCGGTCGACGAGAACTCCTCGGAGCGGAGCCGGACGGCGAGTCGCCAGTCGAGGATCGCCGTGGTGTTGGAGATCACGGCGGCGCAGCCGGAGGCGAGGAGCCGGAACGGCGCCTGGACGAGGAGCGACGTGTCCGCGATGACGCCGACCGGGACCGCGGCCTCGGTGCTCGTCACGCTCTCGGTGCCGTGCAACGACGCGCGGGGCGAGGAGATCCCGTCGTGCGCCGCGGACGTCGGAAGGCTCAGGAACGGGATCCGGAGCCGGGCCGCCGCGACCTTGGTGATGTCGATCTTGCTGCCGCCGCCGACCCCGACCAGGAACCTGACCCCTCGGTGCCGGAGCTCCGCGACGACCCGTTCGACCTCGGCTTCGGTCGCGTCCCCCGCGATGACCGTTGTCACCTCGAACCCGTCGGCGTTCATCAGCTCCGCCGCACGACGCCCGGCAAGCTCGGCGGTCCGCGGGCCCGTCACGACCGCGCCGCGGGTGGGGAAGTCGAGCTGACGGCAGGTGCCGGGGAGCTCATCGAGGACGCCGTGGCCGACGAGGACGAGCCGGGGGAACACCATCCCCTTGGCCTTCCCGAACAACGAAGCGACGGCCTTCGGGAGGGTCTCTACGGCGGCCCGACTCTCCCCCATGGCCTAGAGCGCCGAACGGGGGATGCGTCTTCATTAGGCTATCCGTGGCGCGGGGAGCCGAGGGCGCTCACCGACCGGGCGCGTCGCCCCAGAGGAACTTGTGCTCCTGCAGCATCACCCGTACATCGAGCCGGTCGCGGAGTACCCACTCCGCGAGTCGCCGGGCGTCGCTGCCCCAGACGGGCTGGAAGACGACCTGGGCCCGGGTCGGGTGCGCTGTCAGGGCTCGCTTCGCGTACAGGTAGTCCCGACGGTCGGCGATCACGAACTTCGCGACGTCGTGCGCTCGGAGCCGTGGGAGGTTCGCCCACCGATTCCGCGCTTCCATCTTCGAGGCCGGGCACTTGACGTCGACGCTGAGGGTCACTCCGGCGATCTTGAGGTACGGGCCGACGTCGAGGGAGCCGCCGGTCTCGATCACGGT
>JASHXM010000221.1 GCA_030043545.1 Thermoplasmata archaeon
ACCGCAGGTAGGCGACGGCCGCTGCGCCGTTCGCGGAGAGGTGCGGCGAGTCCTCGATCGAGTACGTCGGCTCGGCGACCCCCCCGACGGGGGGCCCGTCGTACAAGGCGGGGGCGAGGTCGCGGAGGAGCCCGTCGTCCCCGCGGAACTGCTGGTCGATCAGGGTGAGCAGGCTCCGAGCCGACCCCAAGTAGCGGGGGTCGGCGGTCGCCGCCGCGAGGTCGACGAGGCCGGCGGCGAAGAACACCTGGTCGTCGAGGAGTCCGTAGCCGGTGGCCCCGTCGGCGGTGAGCTGGTGGGCGATCCCACGCTCGGGGGAGTACGCCGCGGCGAGGAACCGATCCGCGGCCGTCCGCGCGTCCGCGAGCATCGTCGGATCGTCGATCACCACCGCCGCGCGCGCGAACGCGCCGACGAACCGGCCGTTGAGGTCGGCGTAGAGCGCCCGGTCGACGGCGGGGGTCGGCCGGGCGGCCCGCGCCCGGAGGAGCTTGCCTATGACGGAGCCCAGGCGGGCGCCCGGATCCCCCGGCAGGGAGAGGGCGGCGGCCGCCTCCTCGGGGGGCATCATCCGGTAGAGGACGCTCCGGTCGGGGTCGTGCGGCATCCGGCCGTCGGTCCCGACGCCGAACACCCGCACCGCGTACCGGAGCTCGTCGGGGTCGAGGAGCTCCTTGAGCTCGGAGCGGCTCCACGTGAAGTACCCGCCGTCGTCGCCGGGAGCGTTATCGGCGTCCTGGCTCGCGCCCCACCCCCCGCTCGGGTCGCCGAGCACCTCGCGCGACCAGCGGGCCGTCCCGCGGACGACCTCCTCGAACCGCGGGTCGCCGAACCGGACGGACGCGTCGACGTAGACGCCGAGGAGCTCGGCGTTGTCGACCGCCATCTTCTCGAAATGCGGGATATGCCAGCCCGCGTCGACCGAGTAGCGGTGGAACCCCCCGCCGATCTGGTCGTAGATGCCGCCGTCGGCCATCGCGAGCAGCGTCGCCCGAGCCGCACCGAGCGAGCGGTCGGGAGAGGCCGGGAACCCGTCGCGCAGGAGCAGGGCCACGGCGCTCGGGTGGGGGAACTTGGGGGCGGTGCCGAACCCGGCGTGCCCGGGATCGTAGCTCGATCGGATCGCGGCGACGACCCCGGTGACGAACGGACCCCCGGCCCCGCGGCTCGACGGCCGCGACGCCCGCATCCGCTGGATCGCATCGCGAACCTCGGCGGCGTTCGAGGCGATCCGGCTCGGCTCCTCCCGCCACAGTCGCGCGACCTCGCCGAGCACGCGGCGGAAGCCGGGGCGGCCGTGGCCGTCGGTCGGCGGGAAGAACGTCCCGCCGAGGAAGACGTCGCCGTCGGGCGTCAGGAACGCGGTGAGCGGCCACCCCCCTTCCCCCGAGACGGCGTTCACCTGGCGCTGGTACCTTCGGTCGATCTCCGGGTGCTCGTCCCGGTCGACCTTCACGACGATGAAATGCTGGCGCAGCAGCCGCGCGACCTCCTCGTCGGAGTACGTCGTCTCGTCCATGACGTGGCACCAGTGGCACCACGACGCCCCGATGTCGAGTAGGAGGGGCCGGCCCAGACGACGGGCGAGCGCGAACGGCTCCTCTCCCCACGGGTGCCAGTCGATCGCCTGCCCGGCGGCGGCGCGCAGATAGGCCGACCGGGCGCCCGCCAGCCGCGACGGTCGGGTCGGGCCCGCGTCCGGGCCGGGTTCCGCCACGTCGGGCGGCGGCCGGTCGCCGCTCATACGGTTGTCGGGACGCCCCCGTCCGACGCGCCGGACGTCGCGTAACCGGATGACGACGACACCACCCCCCGCGCGGGCGTTATAAAGGGGGCGTCGGTGCCCGCGCCGGGGATTCACCGATGGAGATGCAGCCCGGCCAGATGGCGTACGACCGGGCGATCACCGTCTTCTCGCCCGACGGCCGCCTGTTCCAGGTCGAGTACGCCCGCGAGGCGGTCCGCCGCGGCGCGACGACCGCCGGGGTCGTCTACCAGAACGGGGTCGTGCTGATCGCCGACCGCCGGATCCCGAACCCGAAGCTCGCCGAACCGTCGAGCCTCGAGAAGATCCACCAGATCGACGAGAACATCGCCTGCGCGACGGCAGGGCTCGTCGCCGATGCGCGGGTCCTCGTCGACTACGCGCGCCTCTCCGCCCAGGTGAACCGGGTCACCTACGCCGAGCCGATGACGGTGGAGCTGCTCGTCCGGCGGATCTGCGACTACAAGCAGCAGTACACCCAGTTCGGCGGGGTCCGCCCGTTCGGGACCGCGCTCCTGGTCGGCGGCTACGACGACGGCGGCATCCACCTGTTCGAGACGGAGCCGTCGGGCTCGCTGACGAGCTTCCGCGCGGCGAGCACCGGCGGGAACAAGGGACCCGTCATGGAGGTGTTCGAGCAGAAGTTCAAGCCCGGCCTCGACCGGGACGGCGCGATCGTCCTCGCGCTGGAGGCGCTCCGCGCCGGGCTCGAAGAGGGTGGCAGCCTCAACCAGGTCGAGGTCTGCACCGTCGAGCGCGAGAAGGGGATGACCCGGCTCGCCGCTGACGAGATTCAGAAGTTCGTCGCCCGGCTCCCCGCGGCCGGCCCGCCGGCCCGCGGCAGCCGCTCGTGAGCCCCGCGGGCGTCGGCCCATGGTGAAGGTCGACGACGCGGTGATCGCCCGCTGGGAGACGCAAGGCTCCCGATTCGAGGTGCTGGTCGACCCCCAGGCGGTCCAGGACCTCAAGGACGGCAAGGACGTCGACCTCTCCGACAAGCTCGCGCTCGAGCAGGTGTTCAAGGACGCGAAGAAGGGCGACAAGATCTCGGAGGAGCACCTCGAGCGGACGTTCCACACGCGCTCCCTCACCGAGATCGCCCGACAGATCGTGCTGAAGGGCGAGGTGCAGGTGACGACGGAGCAGCGCCACAAGCTCCAGGAGGCGAAGCGTCGGCAGATCGTGGCGACGATCGCCCGGAACGCGATGAACCCCCAGACCGGCGCCCCCCACCCGCCGGCGCGGATCGAGGCGGCGATGGACGAGGCGAAGGTCCACGTCGACCCGTTCCGCCCGGTCGACGCCCAGACCCAGGAGGTGCTCGCGAAGCTGCGCCCCCTGCTGCCGATCCGCCTCGACGTCGTGCGGGTGAAGATCCGGCTCCCCGCGCAGCACTATCCGCGGGTGATCGGCGAGGTGAAAGGGCTCGGCCGGCTGCTCTCCGAGGAGTGGCTCGGGGACGGCTCGTGGAGCGGCGTCGTCGAGATCCCGGCCGGCGTGCAGACGGAGCTGTACGAGAAGCTCAGCGCGCGCACGAAGGGGTCCGCCGAGACCGCTTTGGTTAAATAGCGCACGCCGGTCGCGCGCCCCGGTGCAGCAGGCAACATGGCTAGAGGTCATCGTCCGGGCCACCGACCGCGTGGCCGCGAGGGGGCTCCCTCGCATCCTCCCGAGGATCGGGTACTAGTTCTTCCCGGGGAGGAGATCCCCGGTCGCAACCTCCGTCCGGGTCCCGGGACCTACCGGGTCGGCGGCACGGTCTACGCGAGCGTCCTGGGTCTTCTGTCGTCCCGCCCGCCCGAGGTCCGGGTGATCCCGCTCTCCGGGCGGTACATCCCGAAACCGGGCGACGTCGTCGTCGGGACCGTCACCGACGTCCAGACGACGTTCTGGCTGCTCGACATCGGCGCGCCCCGATGGGCGCCGCTCCACATGACCGGCACGCCGTGGAAGATCGACGTCGGCGAGACCGACCGGTACCTGGGCGTCGGCGATTCGGTCGTCGTGCAGGTGGAGAGTCTCGAAGCGACCGGGCGGATCGGCGTGACGATGAACGGGGAGGGGCTCGGGAAGCTCGAAGGCGGCACGATCGTCCGGATCTCCCCCGCGCGCATCCCCCGCGTCGTCGGCCGCGGCGGCTCGATGATCCAGACGATCACCGGCCAGACCGGTGCCCGCGTCGCGATCGGCCAGAACGGCCGGATCTGGGTCGATGGCGACGCGGAGGCGATCCGGCGCGTCACCGAAGTGCTCCGGATGATCGAGGCGAACGGACAGCGCTCGGGCCTCACCGGCCGGGTCGAGAGCTACCTGCTCGCGACGACCCCGACGGGGGAACGAGGGGCGTCCGGTCCGATCCCGCCCGAGGACCGCGAACCCGGTCCCGGCGACGGGGCGGACGGAGCGCCGGACGAGCCGGCGTGGGGCGGCGATTCGGCCGACCCCAGTTCGTTCGGCCCGGCGGACGAGTGATCGGGGCGGCGACCGGTCGACCAGCATCAAGTTCCAGGAGAGGGAAGCAATGGGAAGCGTAGGCGCGAAGGAAGTGCCCGTGCTCCTGACGCCGGACGGGCGTCGGATCGACGGGCGTCGGTTGGACGAACTGAGAGCGCTCGAGATCCGGGCCGGCCCGCTCAAGCAGGCCGACGGGTCGGCGTTCGTCGAGTGGGGCGCGAACAAGGTGATGGCCGCGGTCTACGGACCCCGCGAGGTCCACCCGCGCCACCTCCAGCAGAACGACCGCGCGGTGATCCAGTGCAAGTACAACATGGCCGCGTTCTCCGTCGACGAGCGGAAGCGGCCGGGGCTCGACCGGAGGTCGCAGGAGATCTCGAAGGTGATCGGGGAGGCGCTCCAGTCGGTCGTCTTCACCGAGGAGTTCCCCCGGACGAGCATCGACGTCTACATCGAGGTGCTCCAGGCGAACGCCGGCACCCGGTGCGCGGGGTTGGTCGCGGCGTCGGTCGCCCTCGCGGACGCCGGGATCCCGATGGTCGACCTGCTCCCCGCCGTCGCGGTCGGGAAGGTCGCCGGGGCGATCGCGCTCGACCTCAAGAAGGAGGAGGACAACTTCGGCGAGGCGGACCTCCCGATGGCGCTCGTGCCGCAGTCGGGTCGGCTCGTGCTGCTCCAGATGGAAGGTCACATGACCGAGGAGGAGCTCGGCACGGCGCTCGACCTCGGGGTCGGCGGCTGTCGGGCGATCTACGAGAAGATGAAGGCGGCGCTCCGCGACCGCTACTCCGTCGCCCCGATCGAGGAGGCGGCGCGATGAGCGACGAGGTGACCGCCGACATCCAGACGACCCACATCCTCGACCTCGCCGCGAGCGGTAAGCGGGTCGACGGCCGCGGGATCGACGAGTATCGGCCGATCGCGATCGACGTCGGCTTCGTCTCCACCGCCGACGGGAGCGCGCTCGCGCACGTCGGCGACACCGCGGTCCTCTGCGGCATCAAGCTGGAGCCGGGGAAGCCGTTCCCCGACACGCCGAACGCGGGCGTGCTCACGACGAACGCCGAGCTGATCCCGCTGTCGAGTCCGACGTTCGAGCCCGGACCGCCCCAGCCGGGGGCGATCGAGGTCTCCCGCGTCGTCGACCGGGCGATCCGCGCGGCCGAGACGATCGACCTCACCAAGCTGTGCGTCACCCCGGGGGAGAAGACGTGGGTCTGCTACGTCGACATGCACGTCCTGGGGCACGCGGGCAACCTCATCGACACCGCGCTCCTCGCCGCGGTCTCGGCGCTGACGCACGCGACCGTCCCGGCGAAGCGGTTCGCGATCGCCGACGCCGACTACGCCCTCGACGTCCAGCACCTCCCGATCGAGTGCACGTTCGTGCGCCTCGGCGACCAGATCGTCGTCGACCCGACGTTCGACGAGGAGCAGGCGGCGCAGGGCCGCCTGACCGTCGCGACGGACGAGACCGGACGCGTTGTGGCGATGCAGAAGGGCCTCGTCGGCGCGTTCTCTCCGGAGGACGTGAAGGCGACCGTCCGTCGGGCGTTCGTGCACGGAGACCGGCTCCGCGGGTTCGTCCGGGGAGGCGGGCCGTGAGCAAGCGGACGAAGAAGGTCGGCGCGACCGGCTGGATGGGGCCCCGCTACGGGATCCGGATCCGACGGCGCGTTCTCGAGATCGACCGGGCCCGCAGCCGCCCGGCGACGTGCCCCCGCTGCGCGACGACGACGATCCAGCGCGTCGCGAGCGGGATCTTCGAGTGCCGCCGGTGCGGCACCCGGTTCGCGTCGAACGCGTACGTCTTCGCGGCGCCGCCGCCGATCACCCGCGCCGAGCGGGAGACCGAGGCGGGCAACGCTTAAGCCGCCGTACCCGGTCGAACTCCGTCGATGTTCCGGTGTATCCGCTGCGGGGAGGCGCTCCCCTCGGACGCGAACCTGTTCGGGGTCCGCTGCGACAACTGCGGCGGGAAGATCTTCACCAAGGAGCACCCGAACGTCAAGAAGGTCCTGAAAGCGCGGTAGCGGGGCCCCCGCCCGGACCGGCGCGAACCGTCTAAAGCGCCCGCCCGCTCGGCGGGCGCGATGCGGCCCCCGACCGTCACCTTCCTGGGCGGCGTGCGGGAGATCGGAGGGAACAAGATCCTCATCCGCGACGGCCCCGACCGCGTCCTGTTCGATTTCGGCCCGTCGTTCTCGCCGAAGATCGAGCAGTACTACGTCGACTACCTCCAGCCCCGGTCGACGAGCCGGGCGAAGGACCTGCTCGAGTTCGGCCTCCTGCCGGCGATCGACGGCCTGTACTCCCCCGACGCCCTGGGCGAGCCGGAGCGGCGGACGTCGGAGCCCGGCGTCGACGCCGTTTTCGTGAGCCACGCGCACGCCGACCACGCCGGCTACCTCGAGCTCCTCCACCCCGAGATCCCGGTCCACGTCGGACGGGGCACCCGGATCCTGCTCGAGGCGATCGAGTCGGCGACGCCGATGCGGTACGGCGACCACCCGTGGCGTCCCTTCGACGACGGCGCGACGGTTAAGGTCGGTCGGATCGAGGTCGTGCCGTTCCCCGTCGATCACTCCGTGCCGTTCGCCTACGGATTCCTGGTCCGGACGTCGGAGGGGACGGTCGTCTACACCGGCGATTTCCGCCACCACGGGCCGCGCGCGACACAGACCCACGCGTTCTTCCAGGCCGCGGCCGAGGAACGGCCGGCGGCGCTCCTGATCGAGGGGACGCGGGCGGGGCCGGATCCGCGCCACAACCTTACGGAGGAGGGGGTCCGTCGGGAGGCCGACCGGCTGATCGCCGATCGTCGGGAGCTCGCGCTCGCGTGCACCTACCCGCGGGACGTCGACCGGCTCACGACCCTCGCCCGCGCCGCGCACGCCGCCGACCGAGAGCTCGTCGTCTCCACGCGGACGGCGCATCTCCTGTCGGCCGTCGCCCCGCTGTTCCCCGCCGGCGTGGTCCCGGTCCCGGGCACCCCGGGCGGTCCGCAGGTCTACCGTCGGAAGAAGCGGCGGTTCTTCACCTGGGAGAAGCCGTTCCTCGATACGGCGCTCGACGCCGAGGCGGTCCGGGCGCGCGGCCGCGACTACCTGCTCGCGCTCGACCTGATGCACTTTCCGGAGCTGATCGACCTCCGGCCCCCGAACGGCGGCGTCTTCCTCCACTCGATGAGCGAGCCGTTCAGCGAGGACGACGTCGACGACCGCGTGATGCGCAACTGGCTCGACCACTTCGGGCTCTCGTTCCACCAGCTGCACGCCAGCGGGCACGCGTCGGGGCCCGAGTTGCTCGAGCTCGTCGACGCGGTCGCGCCGCAGGAGCTGTACCCGATCCACACGGAGCACCCCGAGGCGTTCCGGGGCACCCGGTCGCACCTTGCCCTCCCGGAGCTCGGCGTCGAGTACCCCGTCGGCGCCGGCCGACCGGGGCGCTCCGCCGGGCAAGCCTAAACCCGTCGACCCGCTGCGCGCGGCGATGGATTCTGGCCACCTCCCGACCGGCATCGGATCGGTCGATGCGCTCCTGGGCGGTGGGGTCGAGACCGACTGCGTCACCGAACTGTACGGCGAGGGCGGGAGCGGGAAGACCCTCTTCTGCCTCGAGGTCGCGCTGCGCGTGGCCCGGGCCGGTCGATGGGTCTTCTACATCGACACCGAGGGGGTGAGCGTCGACCGCCTCCGGGCGATGGCGGGGGCCGAGCTCGAGGGGATCTTGAAGCGGTTCCTCCTGTCGACCCCGAAGGACCTCGAAGCGCAGCGTCAGGCGGTGGCGACCGCCTGTGCGCTGGCGCGGGAGGGGAAGCGGCCGGTCGGTCTGCTCGTCGTCGATTCGGGGACGTTCTACTACCGGCTGTCCCTCGCCGCGCCCGACGAGGATGAGGCCCGGCAGGCGCTCTCCCGCTCGGTCGCCGACCTCGTCGCGACCGCGTACCAGATCGGGGTCCCCGTGCTGTTCACGAACCAGGTCTGGCGGAGCGTCCGGGACGGCACGCTCGAGCCGTTGGGCGGCTCGTTCCTCAATCACGCGGCGAAGACGATCGTCCGGCTCGACCGTCTCCCGGGCGACCGGCGCCGGGCCGTGCTCCGCAAGCATCGGTCTCGGCCGGACGGGTCGGCCGACTTCCGGATCACGTCGACCGGTCTCGTCGGCGTGCCGGGTTGAAACCGAGATAAGGCGGCTCGCCCGTCGGGGGACGATGGTCGATCCGCTCGAGTTCGGCGACGTCGCGACCCCGATCGGGACGTTCCGCGTCGTCTACCGCGGCGCCCAGGTGCGCGACCTCGACCTCCTGGAGCCGGGGAACGCCCCCGCTCCGGCGCCGGACGGGGCGACCCGCCGCAAGCCGCCGTACCCCGCCGCCAGTCCGCCCCGCCAGGTGCAGGAGTACTTCCGCGGCGAGCGGACCCAGTTCGACGTCGAGGTCGAGCCGCGCTCGACCTCGGGGTTCGACCGCAAGGTCTGGGCCGTGCTCCGGGACGTGCCCGCTGGGCGGACGGTCACCTACGGGGAGCTCGCCCGTCGGGCCGGCTACGCCGGCGCCGCCCGCGCCGTCGGGCAGGCGATGCGCCGTAACCCGATCCCGATCGTGATCCCGTGCCACCGGGTCATCGGCGAGGGCGGGTCGATCACCGGGTTCGGGCTGGGACTCTGGCGCAAGCGGTGGCTCCTCGATCACGAGGGATCGTGGCCGCTCAAGTCCCGGTCGGCGGAGGGACCGCGGCCCCGGGGCCAGCGGACGTTCGACATCCTCTCCGGGGACCTCGCCCCGACCCGGCGGTCCAAACCTACTATGCGCCGTAGTAGATAATGGCCGGCCGTCGGACGGCGAAAGCTACTACGAGTTGTCGTAGGTAGGCGGTCCCCGCCCCGGTCGGGGCGGCTCAGCCCGCGTAGTAGGCGGCGTCGTACGG
>JASHXM010000222.1 GCA_030043545.1 Thermoplasmata archaeon
TTAACTCCCGTCGCCCGCGGAATGTGAGCACACGGCCCGCGCATGCGTCGGATGGAGGTGGTCGACGGTTCGCGGCGCTCGGCCGCTGGATCGCTCGTCACCCCTGGTACCCGGTCGTCTTCTGGGTCGCCTTGCTCGTCGTCTGCGTTCCGTTCCTCCCGTTGCTCGGGTCGGTCACGACCAACTCGACCGACACCGTCCCGTCGGCCGCGCCGAGCGCCGAGGCGGCCGCCCGGCTCGCGACACTGTTCCCCAACCAGAGCGGCGGCTCCGCGGCGACCGTGCTGCTGTACGGTCCATCGCTTGTCGACGCTCACGGTCAGCGGGCCGTCCTGAACGTCAGCGCCAACCTGTCGTCCGACCGGGGGCTCTCCGACATCGCGTCGGTCGAGACGGTCTACTCGGTCTACGCGTCGTATCTCGCCGGGGAGGTCCGGCTGGCCGGCGGCGCGCTGGGCGCCGCCCTCGCGGCGTCGCCCAGCCTCCCGGTCGCGGTCAACGCGTCGAGCGCGCTCCTCTGGGGGCCGCCAGCCACGTTCCTCGCCGCCTGGGAGGCTCGGATCGCGAACGTATCGAAGACACCGGCCGAGTGGGACTATCCCGCGTACCGCTCGGTCGCTGCGAACAGCTCGAGCGCATCCCTCACGGTCCTCAACGACTTCTACGCTCAGTTCAACCAAACGTTGGGGTGCGCGGCGGACGCCGTCCCCGGACCGGTGTCGGGCTGCGCGGACAACGCGACGCGGGCGGGCGTCGGGCCGAGCCTCGCCTCGATCGTCCCGGCGGCGCTGCTCCCGGTCTCGCCCACGGTGCTCGACTCGCTCGGGGTGCTCAACGCGAGCCAGACCGGGGCGCAGCGCACGGCATCCACGCTGTTCTTGTCGGTGACGAGCGGGCTCCCCGCGCGCTGGTTCGCGACGGTCTGGGCGGCGTACCCGGGCGACGCGGCGACCGGGTCCGCCCGGCTCGCCTTCGCGGACCGCCTGATCGCGACCACGACCCTGGCGGCCGAGCCGCTGCCGGTCCCGCCGGCGATCGCCGGGCAGTTCGTCGACGCCGCGGGGACCGCCTCGATCGTGGAGGTGTCGTTCTCCGTCGCCGATGACTACACGAACGCGAGCGGCGGCGACCCCGTCTACGCCGACCTCGGTCCGATCACGTCGCTCTCGCAGTCGGTCGCTCGCGCCTCCGACCGCTCGGGAGCGATCCAGGTCGCGGTCACGGGCCCCGCCCCGTTGGACCAGCTCACGCAGCAGGCGGTCGACTCATCGCTCGCCCTCGTCCTGCCGCTGACCGTGGGCCTCCTGCTCGGGATCTCGATGGCGTACTTCCGGTCCCCGCTGACGCCGATGGTGACGTTCGCAGGGCTCGGGATCGCGCTCGTCCTCGGCCTCGGCGGCACGGTGCTGATCGGGACGCTGATCGAGCACGTCGACTCGACCGCCCTCACCCTCGAGGAGGTGTTCGTCCTCGGCGTCGGGACCGACTACTCGATCTTCCTCGTCGCCCGATACCGCGAGGAGCTCGTCCGCGGCCGCTCGTCGGCGGAGGCGGTCGAGACGGCGATGCGCTGGGCGGGCCAGTCCGTGGCGACCAGCGGATCCACCGCGATCCTCGTCACGGTCGCCCTCGCGGCGAGCGGCGTCGCGCTCCTCGCCCAGTGGGGGCTCGTCCTCAGCGTCGCCATCCTGATCACGATGCTCCTCTCGCTGACGCTCGTCCCGGCCGCGCTCACGCTCATCGGCCCCCGGATCTTCTGGCCGACGACGGGCGCGCGGTTCCACCGACAGGCGACCCGGGCGCGCGACCGGGCGGCCCGAGGGGCGACGTACTTCCACCGGGCGGGCCGCCTCTCGGAGCGGCGGGCCGGCCCGATCGTGGGCGCGGTGCTGCTCGTCTCCGTCCCGCTCGTGGTGATCGCGCTGAGCGTCCAGGTGTCGTACGACTACTACGGGCAGCTCCCCGCGGGCCACCCGGCGACCGACGGACTCGCCGACCTCGACCGGTACTTTGGCCCCGGCTTCGCCACCCCGTCGTACGCCCTCGTCACCTTCTCGCATCCGCTGATCGGCCCGGCGAATGCGACGAACGCGGTCGAGTTCGGGGACCTGGCGAACTTAACGTCGATCGCCCAGCGAACCTCGGGGATCGCGAGCGTCGGATCGCCCGTCGGTCCGGACGGGGCGCCCCGGTCCGAGTGGGTCAATCTGTCGACCCTCCCGCCGGCCGTTCGCGCGAATCTCTTGGGGTTGCTGTCGGGATCGCTCGGCGCGGACGGGGCGACGGTCCTCGTGTCGCTGGTCACCTCCGCGACGGGGCTCTCCCAGTCGGCCGTCGGGGCGATCCAGTCGGTCGACACGGCGTGGAGCGGGTACTCCGCCTCGCACCCCGAGATCGAGTCGATCGAGTACGGGGGCGCGGCGCCGACGATCCGGGACCTCGCCGCGGAGACGACGACGGCGACCGAGCTGATGCTCGTCGCGGTCGCGATCGGCCTCATCGCGGTGCTCGTCGTGGTCCTCCGCTCGTGGATCATCGCGCTGCTCGCGATCGGGACGATCGGGCTCTCCATCGCCTGGTCCTGGGCGATCAGCGACCTCGTCTTCGACCGGCTGCTCGGCTTCCCGCTGTTCTTCTACGTGCGGACGATCCTGATCATGCTCGTCCTCGGCCTCGGGATCGACTACAACATCTTCCTGCTGACCCGGGTGCGCGAGGAGCGGATGGCCGGTCGCAGCTCCGGCGGGGCGGCGACCGAGGCCGTGGCGCGGACCGGGGGGATCATCACCGCGGCCGCCGTGATCCTGGCGAGCGCGTTCGGGGCGCTCCTCGTGGCGGAGTTCACGCTCATCCGGGCGATCGGCTTCGCCGTCGCGATCGCGGTCATCCTCGACGCGATGGTCGTCCGCACGTACCTCGTCCCCTCGGCGCTCCAGCTGCTCGGGGACCGGGTCTGGAGCCTCTCGGGCCGCCGGCCCCGGACGACGGGCCCGGTCCGACGGCCGGCGCCCGGGGGCGAGTCGCCGCCGCCTACGCCTTGAGGAAGCGGGCGCGGGCGCGGTCGACGTGCGGATCGGGCGACGACGTGTCGACGACCTCCTCGACGGTGCCGCCCTTGCCGATCAGGAACGACACCCGGCGAGCGGTCCCGCGGGGGCCCAGGACGCCGTACGCGGTCGAGACCGCCTTCGTGGAGTCGGCGATCAGCGGGAAGGCGAGCCCGTACTTCCCGGCGAACGCCTTCTGCGCTGGGCAGTCGTCGACGCTGACGCCGACGATCTTGACGCCGCCCGCGGCGAACTCGCCCAGGTGGCTCTGGAACCCCTTCGACTCGATCGTGCAGCCGGGCGTGTCGGCCTTCGGGTAGAAGTAGAGGACGACCGGGCTCCCCCGCAGCGAGGAGAGGCGGAACGGCTTCCCGTCCTGGTCGGGCGCTTCGAACTCCGGTGCGGCGGCTCCCGCGGCGATCATCGTCGATGCGAGGGGGCGACCCCTCTTTACTCCGGCGCCCGGGAGCGCGCCGTTAGACGGTCGAGACGGTGACGAGCGTCTCGGTCGACTTGATCCCGGCGGTCCGGCGGATCTTGTGGACGACGATGTCGAGCGCCTGGTTGATCTGCGGCGCCTCGACCTTCACGATCAGGTCGAACGGACCGGTGACCGCCTGCACCTCGGTGACCCCCGCGATCCCGCGTACGCGGCGGACGACCTCGTCGATCTTGCCCATCTCGGTCTCGACGAGGAGGTAGAGCGTCTCCATCCGGACGCCCGGCCGACGAACGGGCGGCTCTTCAACCTAGCGGGGCCGCCGTCGCGGCGGCGCCTCCGTCCCGAAACGTTATCCCCCGTCTCCCGACGCTCCCGCCCGGCGATGGAGCTCGCGCTCGTCGACGCGCTCACCGGGCGTCGGATGGAGGTGCGCCCCACCGCCGGCCCGGCGATCCGGCTCTACGTCTGCGGACCGACCGTCTACGACGCGGCCCACGTCGGCCACGCCTCGACGTACCTGTACTTCGACGTCGTGCGTCGGTTCCTGGAGGCGGAGGGCCGACGCGTCCGCCACGTGATGAACGTCACGGACGTGGAGGACAAGATCGACCGGCGCGCCGCCGCGCTGGGGACCACCCCCCGGGCGCTCGCCCGACGGGAGGAGGCCGCCTTTGTCCGCGACCTGGTCGCGCTCGGCGTCCGGCTGCCCGAGGCCCGCCCGCGCGCGAGCGACTACGTGCCGGCGATGGTCGCGGTCGGTCGCGCCCTCGCCCGGACGGGGCGGGTCGAGCGACGGGGCGACGAGTGGTACTACGTCCCGCCGCCCCGCGCGGCCGGCGAGAACTTCCTGTCGGGCCGGGACCTCGCCGCCCACGCCGTCGACGAGCCGACCCACCCGTTCCGCGCCGAGCCGGGGGACGGCCGCTCGTTCCAGGTCTGGAAGCGCCAAGGCCCCCCCCTCCCGTCGTGGGAGAGCCCGTGGGGTCGGGGCGTCCCGGGCTGGCACTTGGAGTGCTTCGCGATGGCGGAGCGGCTCCTCGGCGTGCCCGTCGACCTCCACGGCGGCGGCCGGGACCTCGCCTATCCGCACCACTACGCCGAGAACGAGGTCGCGCTGGAGCTCGAGGGCCGGACGTTCTCGCGCGTCTACCTCCACACCGGGTTCGTCCTCCAGGACGGGGCGAAGATGTCGAAATCGACCGGCAACCTCGTCCTCCTCCGTCGAGCGCTCGCCGAGTACGGCCGGTCCGGTCTCCGGTGGTACCTGCTGGGCCGTCCGTACCGCGAGCGGCTCGCCTGGGACGACCGCGACGCCGCCCGGGCCCGGGAGGAGGCCGCGACCGTTCGGGCGCTCATCCGACGATGGATCGCCCCCGGAGGGAGCGGCCGGGGCCGGGCCACGACGGTCCGGGCCGTCGCCGAGGCGGTCCGTCGGGAGCTCGCCGGGGGGCTGCGGACCGACCGGGCGCTCGGACGACTTCGATCGTTCGGGCGCGCGCTCGCCCGGGACCCGAGCGGGCGGCTCGCCCGCGGCGAGCGGCCCGCCGCCGTCGCGGCGCTCCGGGGGATCGAGGAGCGGCTCGGGATCGAGCTGCGCTAGACGGGGCTCCGCTCGACGGCGACGCTCAGGCCGTTCCCGCCGCCCATGCACAGGGTGGCGAGGCCGAGGTGCCCGCCGGACCGGATCAGCTCGTGGAGCAGCGTGACGACGATCCGGGCGCCGCTCGCCCCGATCGGGTGACCCAGGGCGATCGCGCCGCCGTTGACGTTGAACTGCTCGTCGGAGAAGCCGAACGCCCGTTGGACCGCGATCGACGCCGAGGCGTACGCCTCGTTGTGCTCGACCCGGTCGAACTGCTTCGCCTCGAGACCGGTCCGCTCCAAGTGGCGACGGACCGTCGGGATCGGCGACTCCATGACGTCGCGGGGGTGAACACCGCTTTCGGCGTAGGAGTGGATCCAGCCGATCGGCGTGCGGCCCGACCGGGCGACCTCGGCGGCGCTCGCCAGCACGAGCGCGGCGGCGCCGTCGGAGAGCTTCGACGAGTTGCCCGCGGTGAGGACCCCGGTGGGCGCGAACACCGGCTTGAGGCGCGCCAGTCCCTCCATCGTCGTGTCGGCGCGGGGCGCCTCGTCGTGGTCGAGGCCGAGCGTCGGCGCGGACGGATCCGGCGGCACGGCCACGAGCTCGGAGGCGAACGTCCCGGCCGCCACCGCGCGGGCGGCGCGCAGGTGGCTCTGGAGCCCGAAGGCGTCGACCTCCGCGCGGGTGAGTCCGAGCTTCTTCGCGATCCGTTCTCCGGTGAGGCCCATGATCTCGTGGTCGTCGTACGCGTCGATCAGCGAGTCCTGCTGCATCCCGTCGACGAGCGCGTGCGGGCCGGGCGGCGAGCCCCATCGCATCCGTCCGTCGAGGAGGTACGGGGCGACCGACATGCTCTCCATCCCGCCGACCAGCACCCGGTCGAACTCGCCGGCCCGGATCGCCGTCGCGCCCCACTGGAGCGCCTTCATCCCGGAGCCGCAGACCATGTTGACCGTCGCCGCCCCCACCGTGTCCGGGATGCCGGCGCCGCGCAGCACCTGCCGGGCGGGGTTCTGGCCGACCCCGGCCTGGATCGCCTCGCCGAACAGCACCTCCTCGATCTCGGCCGGCTGGAGTCCCGCGCGCTCGATCGCGGCGCGGGCGGCGAGGGTACCGAGGGCCGGCGCCCGGACGTACTTGAGGGAGCCGCCGAACCGACCGATCGGCGTGCGGACGGCGGAGAGGATCGCGACCCGACGGTCGGAGGGGGCGTTCACGGCCCGCGCGCGAACCGCGTTCGCATAATAGGCGTTCCGCCCGGGGCCGGCCGCCGACGGCGGCGGGAGCCGCTCAGTCCTCTTCGACGCGCGGCGCGAGGAGGTACCGGCCCTCGCCCCGTCCCGCGCCCATGGAGAACTCGATCTTGAGCGGGTACTCGTTGCCGACGTGGAGCGTCGTCTCGTCAGCGACGATCGACTTCACCATGCCGGAGAAGAAGTCGAGCGGGTACATGCTCTTCACCGACTCCTTGACCTCGAGCCGGCTCAGCGAGTCCTTCGGGATGCGGAGATCGAGCCGATCGGTGTCGCCTTCCGAGTGCATGATGAACGCGTCGGGCTCGAGCGCCAGGGTGACGTGGTCGGTGAAGCTCTCGCTGCCCCGGATCCCCTGGCGGACGTCCTCCGTCTTGACCGTCACGGAGGCGGGAGGGCTCACGTTCGGCACCTTGGGGTCGGTGATGCCGGCCGGGTCGACGACCGCCATCTGGCGCGTCACGCGGCCGACGGACGCCACCAGGCGGTTCTTCCCGTCGAACTGGAGGTCGATGATGTCGCCCGGCTTCGACAGCCGGAGCACCTCCTTGAGCTTCTCGACGTCGACGCCGATCTCGGTCGGCTCGCCGGTGAACTCCTCGAAGACGGCCTTCTGGAGCTTCAAGACGAGCATCGCCACGTGCGACGGGTCGACCGCCTTCGCCTCGACCCCGTCCTTGGAGATCGACAGCTTCACCTCCGTGACGAGCGTGGAGACGACCTCGACGACCTCCCGGAGGGTCTCCATCTTGACTCGGAGTTTGAACATCCAGCGCCCCGCGGCGCGCCACATCGGCCTTCGCTAAAAAGGTTGCCGCGGCCGCCGGTCGGCGCAAGCGGTTTTCCTCTCGCCCGGCTGCCCGGGACCGTGACGGAGCTCGCCTATCTCACCGACTCCGACGCGGCGTACGTCCGCACGTTCACGGCCCGGGTCGTCGCCCTCCCGCCCGGGGCGGTCGTGCTCGACCGGACCTTCTTCTACCCGGCGGGCGGCGGCCAGCCGTGCGACCGGGGTCGCCTCGCCCTTCCCGACGGGCGCGCGGCCGAGGTCGTCGACGTCGTCAAATCCGGCACCTCCGTCGTCCACAGGCTCCGCGGCGGGTCGGGCGGCGGGCTGCGCGCGGCGGTCGGCGACACCGTGGAAGGGACGGTCGACTGGACCCGCCGCCACCGGCACATGCGGCTCCACACCGGCCAGCACCTGCTGAGCGCCCGGATCTTCGCCTCGACCCGCCGTCGCACGCGCAAGGCGACGCTCGGCGGGATGCGGGCGATGCTCGAGCTCGACGGGGCGATCCCCCCCGACGCGGTCGGCGCCTGGGCCACGGAGATGGCCACCGCGGCGTCCCACCCGCGACCGGTCACGGTCCGGTTCGTCGCGCGGGCCGAGTGGGACCGTCACCCCGCGTCGGAGCGGTCCGGGCTCGTCCCCCTCCCCCCGCTGGTCGATCCGGTCCGCGTGATCGAGATCGACGGGTTGGACGTCTGTCCGTGCGGCGGGACCCACCTCCGGACGACCGGCGAGCTCGGGAACGTCTCCCTCGGCGCTCCGGAGCCGCTCGGCGACGGCGGCAGTCGGATCTTCTTCGAGCTCACCGGCGACGCGACGCCCACTCCGGGCGCGTGATCCCGTAGACGTGGACGTCGTGCCACGCCGCGTGATGGAACAGGGCAGCGCGGAGCGTACCCTCCCGTCGGAATCCGAGACCCTCCAGCAGCCGCACCGACGGCAGGTTGTCGATGTCGCACGTGGCGCCGACCCGCTCGAGCGACTCGGAGGTGAACAGCGCGTCGATCAGGAGCCGTACCGCCTCCTTCCCGTACCCCCGTCCGCGCAGGTCGCGGCGTCCGAGGACGTACCAGACGTCGAGGTACTCGAGGACCGGATGCGCGCGGTAGTGGCCGACCACGCCGATCGGCCCGCTCTCGGAGCCGAGTTCGACGGCGTACCGGGGGGCCAGCGACGCCGGATCCGACGGCGCGGCGGCGATCGCGGACCGGAGCGACTCCAGGTCATCGACGCCGAACCGGTCGAACGGCGCGACGATCTCGGGGTCGTTGTACCAGGCGAGGATGGTGCGGGCGTCGTCCGGGGTCGTCGGCCGCAGCCGGACCGACGGTCCGAGCGGTGCCGCCATCCCTACGCGCTCGGCTCGGCCGCCCGCCGGCCCCACCCGTCGTCGATCTCGACGTCCCGCGGAGGCGGAGCCGCGCCGTCGCGGCTCGGGAGCCCCCCCGACGCAGCCTCGAACTCGATCGCCTTGCGGTGACCGGACGGGGTCAGCGAGAAGACGTGCTTCGGCTCGGAGTAGCCGACGACGTACTGGATGCGCCGGTAGACCATCCGCGTCATCTCGAGCGAGCGGAGCGCGCCTTTGAGGACGGATGGGTCCTCGGCGGGAAAGCTCCGGAGGATCCCGATCTCGGTCGCCCAGTGCGACGCCTCGAATCGGACCTGCTGTCCGTGGTGCGCCAGCAGGTGGAGGAGGATCAGGCGGGCGATCCGATCCGGATCCGGGGCCGGCGACGGGGGCGGAGTCGCCGCCGGCGGCGCCCCGCGCGGCCGATCAGGAGATCGTCGTGATTTCGTAGTTGACATCGAGTCCCTTCAAGCGGCCGTGCATCTCGCTCATCAGGCGGATCACCTCGTCGACCGAGGTCTTCTCCTTCCACTTGAACACGAAGTCGTGGAGGCCCATCGACTCCTCGAACCCGAGCGAGCGCATCACCTCGAGGACCTTGAGCGGAGACGCGCCCTCGGAGTGGAAGGTCATCCGGACGTACGTTCGCATCGGCTCACGCCCGCGAAGGAAGCGGGGAAAATTAAGCCGGCCTTCGGATATATATGCTTGCGCAAAACTCCGCCCGCGGCCCCATGTCCGGAACTTCCCCCGCCGGCCCCGCCGTCGTGACCGGGGGCGCCGGCGCGATCGGCTCGAACCTCGTCCGCAGCCTCCTCGCCCGCGGCCGGGAGGTGCGCGTGATCGACGACCTGTCGAGCGGCCGCCGGGCCCATCTGCCCGCGGCGGACGGAAGCCGGCTCACGTTCGTGCAGGCGAACGTGCTCGAGCCGTCCGGATACGAGTCGGCGCTTCGGGGGGCGCACGAGGTCTGGCACCTCGCGGCGAACTCCGACATCCAGCGCGGGACCGCCGACCCTCGGATCGACTTCGACAACGGGGCGGCCGCGACGTTCCGGCTGCTGGAGGCGTGCCGCCGCGCCGACGTCCCGCGGTTCCTCTTCTCGTCGAGCAGCGCCGTCTACGGCCGGGCGAGCGTCCTCCCGACCCCCGAGAGCTACGGACCGCTCCAGCCGGAGTCGATGTACGGCGCCGGGAAGCTCGCCGCCGAAGGGCTCAGCGCCGCGTACGCCCATTCGTACGGGCTGTCGGTCTACCTGTACCGGTTCGCCAACATCATCGGCTCGGGGATGACCCACGGGATCCTGTACGACCTGTTCGAGAAGCTGAAGCGGGACCCGACCCGGCTGCCCGTCCTCGGCGACGGCCGGCAGGCGAAGAGCTACCTCCGGACCGAGGAGTGCGTCGCGGGGATGCTGTTCGCCGCCGATCGGGCGCGCGAGCCGGTGAACCTGTTCAATCTCGGGACCCGCGACCGGACCTCGGTCCGGGAGATCGCGGAGAAGGTCGTCGCCGCTCACGGCGGAGGCGCGCGGATCGAGTACGCGGGCGGGGAGCGGGGCTGGGTCGGGGACGTCCCCCAGGCCCAGCTCGCGATCGACAAGATCGTCGCGCTCGGATGGAGCCCGTCGACGTCGAGCGGCGGCGCCGTCGATCGGACGATCGCGGAGATGCGCGCCGCCCGAAGCGGGTCGACCTGAGCCCGCGGCGCGGTCGGCGTCCGGAAACCTTTATCCAACGGACCGGCTCGGCGCCCCGATGACCTCGAAGGCGGCGGCCGGCGAGTCGGTGACGCACGCCGGCGACCTGGTCCGGCTCGACTTCGAACTGTGGTCGGAGCTCGGGGGCAAACCCGAGCTGCTCGACACCACCCGGGAGGAGGTCGCCCGGAGCGCCGACGCGACCCCGCCCGAGGGTCGGAGCTGGGGTCCCCGCCCCCATCAGATCGGCGGCGAGTATTTCCCGACGGGGATCGAGAACGCCCTCGTCGGGGTGCCGGTCGGCGAGGAGGTCGCCCGGGAGTTCGCGCCGGCCGACGCGTTCGGCGAGCGGGACCCGGACCTCATCGAGCTGTTCTCGATGCACGAGATCCAGCGTCTGCCCGAGATGCGGCGGGAGGACGCCCACCTGGACCTCGGCACGACCCTCACGATCGACGGGCGGCGCGGGCGCGTCGTGACGCTGACGGCGGCGCGCGTGCGCGTCGACTTCAATCCGCCGTTCGCGGGCCGGAAGATCCGGGGGAAGTTCAAGGTCGTCGAGCGGATCGAGGAGGCGGCCGAGCAGGTCCGCGCGATCGTCGACCTTCAGTACGGCCGGGGGAAGGAGTTCCACGTCGAGGTCCACGACAAGACGATCTCGCTCAAGGTGCCGGACCGGTCGAAGTTCGACCTCGCGTGGATGGCGTCGAAACCTCGCGTCATCGACCGGCTCCGCACGCAGCTCAAGCCGCACACGATCCGCGTCGTCGAGGAGTACGTGACCCCGACCGCCGAGGCGAAGCCCGCCGACGCCGGCAAGGCGGCGACGACGGCCGACGCCCCAGCGGCCGAGAAGGACGCCGAGCCCGCGACGGCATCGCCGGCCAAGCACGCGCCCCGAAAGGCGGCGCCGGCGGCGAAGAGCGAGTGAGCGCCGTCCTCGAGGAACGAACCGCGCCCTCTTGAACCCCCGCTCGGTCTCACCCCAATGGCCGCCTCCGATTCCTCGGCCTTCCCGACCCGGTTCGTCATCGTCACCTTCACCGCCGCGATCCTGATCGGCGCCGTGATCGCCTTCTACGGCATCAACGGCCACCTGGGCTGGGGGATCCCGTAGGGGAACGGGGCATGGCGATCTCCGGGACCGGCAGCGAATCCGACGCGGTACCGCGCGAAGGCGAGCTGTACGAGAGCGGGCTCAGCGCGAACGCCGGATGGCTCGCGGGCGGCCTGGTGATCCTCGGCGTCCTGCTGGTCGGGCTCGGCTTCTGGCTCAAGTACCACGGGTAGCCGCCGGCGGGCTCCCGCCGGCCTCGGGCCATCGGTACAGGTAGACGTGGTTCTCCGGGTCGTGGGTGACCGCGGTCCACCCGACGATCGGGTGATGGTGGCTGACGACCCGGCACCCGGGTCGGAGCTCTCGCTCGAACTTCGGTCGCAGCCGCTCCATCGCGCCCGGCCAGAGGAACGCCGTAATCACCGTCGCGGTGGAGAAGTCGAGCCCGAACAGGTTCCCCCATCGGATCTCGATCCGGTCGGCGAACGGCCCGAGCCGACGACGAAGGCGGAGCACGGCGACCCGGATCGGCTCCACCTCGACCGCCACGACCCGGGCGCGGTAGATCCGGGCGGCGCGAAAGACGATCGCCCCGGTGCCGGCGCCCAGGTCGACGAGCGCATCGTCCGGCCGGACCTCGGCGAGCCGGAGCATCGCCTCCACCGCCCGGCGGGGGGTCGGCTGGTACCCCGCGCCGAACGCGAACGAGGCGAACCCGAAGTACGCGAGCGCCCCGGCCCCGAGCAGCAGGCCGATCGCGACGTCGATCGGGTCGATCGCCATGCCGGTCAGCGGACGCGTCGCGTCGCCCGCGCGAGCCGGGCGGCGGCCGTCCGGGGGTCGAGGCGGCGGGCGACGACGGCGTCCAGGTCGGCGCGGAGCGCCGGCTCCCGTTCGAGCCGGTCCCCGAGCTCCCGGGCGATCTCGCCCCGCGCCCGGTCGACGATCTCGCGGACGAGGCGTCGCCGCTCCTCCTCCGCCCGGCCCCCGCTCTGGGTCAGGAACGCCTCGTGGGCCTCGACCGCCGCCCAGAGCGCCTCGATCCCGCTCGGCGCCACCGCCGAGGTGCGGACGACCGTCGGGCGCCAGCCGTCGCGCTCCGGTCCGATCGCCGCGAGCTCGAGCAGGTCCTTCTCGGCCGAGTCGGCGCCGGGAAGGTCGGATTTGTTCACGCAGAAGATGTCGGCGATCTCGAACAGGCCGGCCTTGAGCGTCTGGACCTCGTCGCCCAGG
>JASHXM010000223.1 GCA_030043545.1 Thermoplasmata archaeon
CAGACGTTCGCCACGAGCGACCGGACCGAGGGGATGCGGGCGTTCCTGGAGCGGCGGAAGCCGCGGTTCGAGGGAAAGTAGTTCCCGCGGGTCACGCGCCCGACGCGACGTGGGCGCGGTAGGCGTCCGCGGAGAGGAGCGTCGACGGATCGAGCGGGGCGGCGAGCTCGACCTTGACGAGCCACCCGGCCCCGTACGGCTCCCGATTGACGAGCTCGGGGTGCGCCTTCAACGCCCCGTTCACCTCGACGATCTTCCCCGCCGCCGGCGCGTAGACGTCCGCCACCGTCTTCACCGACTCGAGGACGAGCGCGCCCGCGCCCGCCGCGACTGCCTTGCCGACGGCAGGCAGATCGACGAACACGATGTCGGTGAGCTGCGACTGGGCGTGGTCGGTGATCCCGATCGTGGCGACCCGACCGTCGAGCCGGACCCACTCGTGGCTCTTCGTGTAGCGGAGCTCCGCGGGGATCTCGCCGGTCTCCATCAGGTCCCTTCCTGCCACGAGCGATTGTACTTGAGCTGTGCCGCCGTCGGCTCGTCGATCGCGACCCCCATCGGCGCCATCGCCGCGCGCGCGACCGCCCGGTCGAGCTCCTCCGGCACCGCGTGGACCTTCGCCGCCATCGTCCGCCCGTGGCGGGCCAGGTGCTCGGCGGAGAGCGCCTGGAGGGCGAACGACAGGTCCATGATCTCGACCGGATGGCCCTGGCCGGTCGCCAGGTTCACGAGGCGGCCGTCCCCGATCAGGTAGACCCGGCGACCGTCCGCGAACCGGTACTCCTCGACGAGGGGACGCGCCTCGCGGTGGCTCACGGCGAGCCCTTCGAGCTCGGGCTTCGAGATCTCGACGTCGAAGTGGCCCGCGTTCGCGAGCAGGCAGCCGTCCTTCATCACCTTGAAATGCTCGCCGCGGACGACGCCGGTCGTCCCCGTGACGGTGACGACGAGGTCCGCCTCCCGGGCCGCGTCGAGCATCGGACGCACTCGGAAGCCGTCCATCCGCGCCTCGAGGGCCCGAACCGGGTCGACCTCGGTGACGATCACGTCCGCACCCAGGCCGCGAAGCCGCGCGGCGACGCCCTTGCCGCACCAGCCGTACCCCGCGACGACCGCCACCTTCCCGGCGATCAGGACGTTCGTCGCCTGGGTGATCCCTTCGACGGCCGACTGACCGGTGCCGTAGCGGTTGTCGAACAGGTGCTTCATCGGCGAGTCGTTGACGACGATCGCCGGGAAGAGGAGCTTCCCGTCGCGCTCGAGGGCCCGCAGCCGGGTCACCCCGGTGGTCGTCTCCTCCGTCGCGCCCCGGATCCGCCCCCGGCTACCGCGCTCCGTGTGGATGTGGGCCACCAGGTCCGCCCCGTCGTCGATCACGACGTCCGGGTCGGCCTCCGCGAGCGTCCGGATCGCCGCCTGGAACTCCGCCACCGACTCGCCCTTCCGCGCGAGGGTCTCGACCCCCGCCTCCCGGACCGCCGCGACGGCGTCGTCGTCCGTCGAGAGCGGGTTGCCGGCCGCGAGCCGGACCGTGGCGCCCCCGGCCGTGAGCGCCAGGGCGAGGATGCACGTCTTCGCCTCGACGTGCAGGACCGCGGAGATCGTGAGGCCGTCGAACGGCCGCTCGGCCTCGAACCGGCGGCGGATCCCCTCGAGGACCGGCATCCGGGAGCGGGCCCAGTCGAGCTTGAGGCGTCCCCGCGCGAGATCTCCCGTCATCGGCCGCGCGGCCGCGGGAGCCGCACCCCGACATATAGGCTCTCGCCGGGGCGAGCCCTCCCGCGCGACGAGGCGCGCGCGTCGCGAGGGCCGGCGCTCCTACGTAGGGGGGGGCCGCGACGGCTCGGCCGGGCGGCCTCCGCCTGGGGGCCGGCGGAGCCACAGGACGACCACCGTCGCCGCAAGCGCCGCGGTGAGTGCCACGAGCCCGAGCTCCGCGTAGGCGGCGTCGGCGGGCAGCCCGCGGGCGGGCGCCGGGCTCGCCGCCGGAGTGACGGTGACCGAGAGCGGGATGGACGAGGCGTGCCCGCCGAGCGCATCCGTGACGGTCAGGGTCACGACATAGACCCCGGGGGACGTCGGTTCGCACGTGATCACCGCCGCGTCCGCGGCGAAACAGCCGGTGGGGAGTCCGCTCCACAGGAAGGTGTACGGCGCGAGCCCGCCGTACGCCCACGCGCTGAAGGTCAGCGCGCTCCCGGCGGCCACCGACGACGCGCTGGCCCCGGCGATCGGGCTCAGGAGCGGGCGGAGGACCGTCACCGCGACGGGGGCGCTCGTGGTCGACGCCCCGAGGCTGTCGGTCACCGTGAGGGAGACCCCGAACGTACCGAGGGTTTCCGGCGTGCAGGTCGCGGTCGTCCCGACCTCGACGCATCCGGACGGCAGCCCGTGCCAGACGTACGTGAACCCTCCTACACCCCCGGACGCCGAGACCGAGAAGTTCACCTCGCCACCGGCCTCGAGCTCGGTGACGTTCGCGAACGTCGGCCCGAGGGCGAGCGGCGCGGCGACGACGAGGGACCGGGAGCTCGAGACGACGTCGCCGATCCCGTCGGTGACGGTGAGGGTGACCTCGTACGTTCCGGGAGACGCGTACGTGTGGTACGGCGTCGAATTGCTGCTGGTCGCGCCGTCGCCGAACGACCAGCGGTACGCGACCGAGCCGATCGGCTCGGAGACGGCCGAGGTGAAGTGGGTCGGCACGCCGGCCTCGGCGGCGGCGGTCGAGAACGAGACGGAGAGCGGGTTGACGACGCCGAACGTGCCGACCGCCGATACGGTCGAGTTCGCGTCGAAGAGGCCGACGAGCCGGTCGTAGCGCGTCGGCGTCTGCTCGGCGTAGAAGGTGACCGGCCCGGTCGGGAGATCGGCCGGGAGTGCGACCGGGGAGCACGAGAACGTCCCGGCGCCGTCGACGTACGCCGTGCAGACGGTCGGCCCGTCGAGGCCGAGGGTCACCGAGACGTCCTCCTCGAGCGGCAGGCATCCCGAGAATCCGCAGTCCTGGGAGCTCGCCCAGCCGGTGCCGTTCACGATGACCACGGACCCGGTGGGCCCCGTCGCCGGAGTGACGTTGAGCGAGGGGGTGACCGTGAACGTGTCCGTCGCGACAACCCCGCCCGCCGTGAGGTTGGCATAGACCGTTCCGACGCCGCCGGTGATCACCGGCGTGGCGGCCTCGCACGACCCCGAGCCGTTCGGGTTCGTCGTGAGGGTGCAGAGCGTCACCTGGTACGGCGTGCCGACCGACAGGAATCGCGGGGCGAAGTTGATGACGATCGAGGCGTCCGACGGCGCCCCGGTGACGTCGACGAGCGCCGGCCCCCCGACCGACTGCGAGACGGGCACGACGCTGACGTTCGCGAGGACCGAGATGTTCGTCTCCGCCCCGTCCGCGGAACGATAGAGGTAGATGCCGGCGGGGAGCGCCGGCACGGAGAGTTCGCACATGTAGCCAAAGCCGTGCGGCGCGGGCGCCGGGCACCCGGTCCCCCCGGGACCGGTGATCGCCGGCCCGGTCGCCCCGACGATGCCGTACTCCGTCACGTTGAGCAGCTGCCCGACCGAAGCGAAGTACGGGCGGACGATCAGGGTCGGCAGGATCCGGACCGTTCCCCCGCCCGCGATCAGACCGTTCTCCTGACTGACGGAGAAGTCGAAGTTGCCGGCGAGCGCGCCGGGGGAGATCTCGTATCCGCACACCGAGGTCCCGACCGGGGTGGCGGGGGTCGTGCACGAGGGGGGATAGTTCGGATTGTTCCACGCGATCGACCAGTCGACGGGTTCGTTCGGGATCAGCCCGGTCACGAGGAATCCCACGCTCGTGAACGCCGGGAGTCCCCGGGCGGGGATGTAGAGCTTGACCGGACCTTCGAAGTGGCCCGTAGTGTATAGGTCGCTGACGCCGACCGGGAGCGGCGTGCGGGCCCGCATCCAGTTGAACAGGATGGAGCTGTTGCCGCCCTCCCCGTACGCCGCCGTGAGGCCGCACAGATGGAGGTGGGGGCTCTCCGAGAACGGGTTCCCCCCCGACGTGTTGTACACGACCACGGAGCGGGTCGACGCGGCCCCGTACTGGGTCAGTGCGACCGTCCCCGGCAGCGCGCTCGAGCTGACGCCGCCGTACGAGATCGTCGCGTAGCTCCAGGTCGAGCCGGAGGAGCTTCCGTTGAGACCGGAGGCCGCAACCGTCGTGGTCCCGAACGCCTCGGTGAGGTAGTTGGCGCTGCTGAAGAAGCCGTACCGGAGGTCGACGGAGCCGGAGACGTTGGCGGGACTCGGGTTCCCGGCGAAATCGGAGCAGAGGCCGGCCGCCCCCAGCCCCTGCGACGGGGTGAGCGACTCGAAGTTCGTCTCCACGACGGTCGGGCCGACCGGCATCTCGGCGGCGAGATACCAGAAGCCGACGGTGCCGGAGGCGAATCCCGACCCCTGGCTCATGTCGAGCGCCCCGACCGTGCCGCCGCTCGCGGCGCCGGCGTAGGGGACGCCCGAGAGCTCGCTCAGGTTCGTGCCGACGTCGACGAAGTCGGAGAGCGGGGTCAGGCCGTTCGCGTACGCCGAAAAGACGAGCGGACCGTCGTCGTACTCCCCGTACACCGGGGAGAGCTGGGGCGCCTCGCCCCACGGGCCGTTGGGGGAGAACATCGACGTCGCGAGCGGCTCGAAGCCGAGCAGCAGCGACTGGGTCGCGCCGGACGCGATCGCGTAGGGGAGATTGACCCAGGCCGCCATCTCGGAACTGTCGTACGACTCGAGCCAGGCGTCGATCGGCGTCCCGTTCGGGTAGAGCACGATGAGGTTCTGGAGGTTCGCGGCGAGGTGGGCGCTCCACGCGCCGGTCGTGAGGTTCAGGAGGAGCGGCGTCCCGCCGGGGATCGCTCCGCCGTCCGCCGTGACGTTCACGTACGCGAAGCCGGCGAGCGGACCCGGGATCCCGATCAACGCCGGGAGCTCGCCCGACGGCGAGACGACCGCGAGACGGGGCGCGGCGCCCGCGGCCCCGGGCGCCGACGCGGCGATGGAGATCCATCCGCCGCTGCCGGCCACGGTGACCAGGGCCAGGACGACGGCGAGACGGCGAACCCGGGCGAGCGGTCGGGCGCGGGAGAGGACGGTCCTTCGGACGGCGCCGGCGATGCGGGAGCGCATGGCCCCCGAGCGACGCCGCCCTTATCTGACCTTGGTTGCGACGCGTTTTGGGTGGTGCGTTACTGCGTCACCGATCCGCAGAACGGACAGACGAGGTACTCGGGCGGGATCTCCTTGC
>JASHXM010000224.1 GCA_030043545.1 Thermoplasmata archaeon
CATGGGGTTTCGGGGAACGGGTCGATCGAAGGGACCGGCGGCAGTCAGTTCTACGGCGTCTCCGCCCCCTGCTCCCTCCCCGGCGCCTGCGTGACCCTCTCCGACCCCGCTTCGATCGTCTTCACGGAACGCGCCTCCCTGAACCGGAGCGGCTCCCCCGTGGTCCGGGTCGCGTTCGACGACGCGGGGACCACCGCCATCTTTGACACGATCACATTCCCGTTCGCCTCAGGACTCACGTCCCCCCCGCTCTTTGACGTCGATCCCGGGCTCGGCTTTCCCGGCACCTGCCCCCGTTGCTTCGGGGACGCCGAGATGGTCGCCGGGGGACCCGGGAACGGAGCCAAGACGACCCTCGACGGAGCGACCAGCCTCACCTTCTCCCTCGACTGGTGGAACGGCTACAACTTCCAGGCGGTGCCGGACGCCTCGAACTACGGCGAGGCGACGGAAGAGGGACTGTCGGACGCGGTCGATGTGCTCGGCGCAAACGCGACCGACCAGCCGGTCGGAGAGCTCACCTACGGAGCGTCCGGGTCGCTCAGCACCCTCTGGACTCCCTCCTCGGCCTCGACGGTCGAGGTGAGCGACCGAACGAGCACCCCGAGCGGCACCCTCTCGGTCGCCGGGGGGTCCGTCCCGTTCGCGGACGGGTTCGTCGAGCTCGTCCTCGTCCCGGGTTCCGTACCGATCGACGCGATCGTCGCCGCCACCACCTATCCTCTGGGTACCCACGCCCTGGCGGGCGGAACGGCGCTGACGCTCGAGTTTGGCTACCCGGCCGTGACGTTCGTCCCGAACGGCTTGCCGACGACGACGATCTGGTCGGTCACGCTCGGGAGCCAGGCGTTGAGCGGCACCGGCAACCTCACGTTTGGGGAACCGACTGGCGCGTACACGTACACGGTAGGGGGCGTGTCGAACTATCGGGCCAGCCCGGGTTCGGGCGCGGTCACGGTGGGCACGTCTGGGGCGACGGTCACGATCAGCTGGAGCTCCACGAACACCGGCTGGATCGCCTCGCTGACCTCTCTCTTCCACCAGTACGAGCTCGAGTGGATCGTGCTGTTCTTCGTGATCGTGGTCGTCGGCATCGCCGCAGCGGCGTCGAGTCGGGGTCCCCCGTCGACCCGTCGCCCCGTCCGACCTCCCGTCCGGGAATTCGCCACCCTCTGCCCGCAGTGCGCCGGCCCGATCCCGTACGGTACGGTCGCCTGTCCCCGGTGCGGCTACTATCTCGGGGGACCGCCCCCTCCGCCCCGAATGCCCCCCCAACCGCCCGGCTCGATCGCCCGCTGAGCCGGCAGCCCGATGCCGCCCGTCGTCGTCGTCCTATCCGACCCGGATCCGGTCGCTCGAGCGGTGGGAGAGCGTTGGGGCACGCCTCCGTCGACGGGTGAGTTCGTCGACGGAGCGCCCGTCCGTTCCCTCGGTCCGGGCGCGCTGGTCCTCCGACGACCCGGACCCCACCTCGCCGAGGACGATCTCGATCGCCGCCTCCCGGGGTCGGTCCGAGAGGCCGGTCCGACGCTCGTCTTTCCCTCGATCCACCGGAGCGAACGGGAGATCCGGTGCTTGACGGTCCATCCCCTCGGAAATCTCGGGCCGGACGCCGAGCTCGGCGGCCGAGCCCGAACCGTCGTCCCGACCGACCCCGCCCGCATGGCGGCCGTCCTGCGGGGCCTCGCCGAAGGGGCTCCGGCGCTCGGGGTCGGAGCGACGTACGAGGCGACCCACCACGGCCCGGCGCTCGGGCTCCCGGCGTTCTTCGCCGAGATCGGATTTGGGCCCGATCCGAGCCCGGATCCGGCGCAGGTCCAGCTGATGGCGGACATGCTCACGGCGATCGAGCCCGACGGCGGGGACCGGGTTGCGTTGGCGGTCGGCGGGGGCCATTACGCCCCGCATTTCACCGACCTCGCCCTTCGGCGACGGTGGGCGTTCGGCCACGTGATCTCGCGACACGCCCTCGACGTGCTCGACCGGGAGACCGCGCGAGCCGCCTTCGGGGCGACCCCGGGGGCGGAGGGCGTGGTGTACGCCCGGGCCGCCGACGTCGACCGTCCGGCGCTCCGCGACCTCGCCCCGCGGCTCCCCGACGGCTTCGCTCCGGTGCGAGGGACCGCCGCCGGTGGCCCGTCGCCGTAGCCGCCGGCGCTCGAGGGACTACGCCGTCGCCGAGCGGACCGCCGCCGGGACGGCCCCATGGGTCGTCGCCGGCACAAAGCCGGGGATCGGAACGTAGCTGACCGCGACGGAGACCGCGGCGCCCGCGACGCGGACGACCGACGGGGATCCGTGGTCGGTGAAGCCGGCGATCCGGCCGATCGTGTAGTGGTAGGTGCCGTTCCCGAGCTCGAGGACGATCGGGCTCCCGGCGGTCGCCATCTCGACGACGCCGTGGTACGTGATGTACCAGGAGCCGGAGGCGAGGCCGCTCTCGGTGAACGTCACGGCGTACCGGTAGACGAAGTCGACCTTCACCGTCTCGGAGTGGGGGACGCCGATCGTCCCCGCGACCGGCAGCGTCGAATGCCCCGCGGTTACCGAGATCCGCTGGCCGCCGAGCGGGGAGACGACCGAGTAGTTGTAGCTCCCCGGCGTCAGGCCCGCGAACCGTTCCGAGATCGACGTCGAGCAGAGGCTCCACAGGTCGACCTCGAAGCACCACTGCTGGCCCCGCGCGAGGCCTTTCTCCACGACCGCGAGGGTCGCGGGGTGGCCGCTCCCGAAGGTGACGTGCACCGAGGTCGGTCCGATCACCTTCACGCAACCGCTGCCGAGGCTCCCGCGGGCACAACCGACCCCCGCCGTCCCGACGACGACGTGACCGGACGGCGCCAGGAGAAGGACCGGCTCGGTTCCGTACGGTACCGAGTAGGTGATCGTCGCCGAGGTGCTGTGCTGGTACGAGCCGTTCAGGACGACCGACCAGCCGGCGCTCGCCAAGGTACGGGCCGAGAGCCCGGACTCCGTGAACGTCACCGTCCAGAGCGTGGCGGAGTAGTCGATCACCTGGGTGAGGGGTGCTCCGGCGATCGTGAGGAGCCCGCCCGACGGATCCGGGAAGTACGGCGCGGAGACCGACGCGGAGAAGTCCGTCGTTCCGTTCGGCACGTCGAGCACGAACGTCCCGGGGCTCAGGACGGAGACCGAGACCGCGTACGGCGAGTGGACCGACCACTTCGCCGAGACGCCCCAGCTCCGGCCCGCCGGGAGCCCGCTCTCCGAGAACGCCACGAGCTCGCCGCCGGTCAAGTTCGAGCCGGAGCCGCCGGCGAACGCCGTGCTCCAGTAGAGAGTCGTACCGACGAAGGCGTTCCCTGCGAGCGTCACGTGCGTGACCCCGGCGAGCGGGGTGTCGGTCGCCTCGACCGACGCGGTCGCGATGCACGGCGCGCCGCCGCTCCCGCCGGTGCAGGAGGCGATCGGCCCATCCGGCATCGCCTGGGCCGCGCCCTGGTCGCCGGACGCCGACGTGCCGATCAGCACGTTGGCGACGACGGAGAAGTTCCCGCCGTCGAGGACCATCGCCGGTGCGCCGGTCGACGCGTCGTCGAACGTGTCGTGGAGGATCACCGAGGTGCCCGGCGCGCCGTGGCCGTTCCCGGGCGCGGTCGGGGCGCCGGTGCCGGGCAGCTCCGCCCAGATCCCGTAGCCGCCGCTCTCGTCGAACGCGGAGGACGCGACGACGAAGGGAGACGCCTGGTACGTGAGCGAGAACGCGGAGTTCGTCAGCAGCGCGGCGAGCCCGATCGCGTTGTCCGTGAGCGTCGAGCCCCGGACCAGGCACGTCGTCGCCCCGTGCTCGCAGCCGAGCAGGATGCCGACGGACTGCGTCCCTTGGTACCAGTTGTACCCCGTGAGCGCTCCGGAACCGACGACGGCCGAAAAGCCGGAGACGGCGACGTCGGCGATCGCCACGTGGGCGCCGCCGGCGATGATCCCGGAGCCGCCCGCGAGCGCTGAGCCGACGCCCCCGCCCGGACCGACGACGGTGTCGGTTTGGAGGACGAAGGTGCCGGTCTCCTCCGCGAGCGGGGCGAGGTTCCCAGTCCAGATCCCGATGCCGGGCACGCCGAGGGAGGCGGGCACGACGACCTCGGTGGAGATCACCGAGGCGGTCGAGGTGGGGGTCGCGTAGAGGCCGAGGTCAAATCCGCTGACGTACGACCCGGTGACGTTCGCCGAGGCGGCGTCGAGCGACACCCCGGTCTGGGATCCGGCCGGATAGGCAAGGGCCCCCGCGTAGAACGTGTCGTCCGTGAGGACGTAGCTCCCGGTCGTCTTGGGATAGAATCCGGTCGTCGCCTGGTAGCTCGAGACGTTGCCCAGCAGGGCGCCGGCGACGTTAGCGGTCGCGGCGAAGTGCGCGATCGCGACCGAGTACGACGTGGCCGCGTTGTCGAACAGCGATTCGATCGAGACGTTGACGTTCGTCGCGGAGCCGCCCGAGATCGAGACGTTGTCGTCGTAGACGAGGTAGCCGACGTTCACGTGCTCGATCTCGTTGTCCGAAGCGGTCGCGAGCCGCGGGGTCGCCGTGCTGTAGACGGGGTAGCCGTACAGGTAGTTCGAGGAGGCGTTGAGGTCGAGCGTGATGCCGTACGCGCCGTTCCCGTGGATCGTGTTGGAGAGGACCGATACGGCGGCGGTCCCGAGGACGGAGATCCCCTGGGTGTCGCCGGAGAGCGAATTCTCGGCGACGGTCACCGAGTTGCCCGCGTCGAACACCAAGATCCCGGCCGGGGCGTTCCCCTCGTTCGCCGAGAAGTAGTCCACGTTCTGCGTCGGGGTGTACGCGTCGCCGGAGACCCGGTTGCCGCCGACCATCGCGCTCGCGCCGAAGCCGACCTGAACGCCGTTCTGGGCGATCAAAGTCGTCGGGCCGATCCCCGTGATCGTGTTGCGCTCGATCGAGCAGCTGACGCCGGTGTCGTCGCACGTCACGCCGTTCTTGTCGTAGGCGGAGATCGTCGAGGTGGTGACGTTGACCACGTCCGGAGCGTGGGGGGTCGGGAAGTTGAACATCCCGTCGTACGCGTAGACGGCGAGCCCCTGCTGGCAGCCGAACAAGTTCGGGGCGAGCTCGACATCGGTCACGGTGTCGCCGATCAGCGAGCCAGACGACGCCTGGAAGTCGACGCCGACCAAGCCGTCGCCGCAGCCCGACAGGGTGCTCGAGGTGGCGCCCGCGGAGGCGTTGACGGCGAGGTCCTCGATCGTGATGCCGCCAACCCCCGTGCTGGGGGTTCCGGAGCTGCCGTCCACGAGGATGATAGCGGCCGTCGGGGTCGCCCCCGGTCCGCCGCCGGCGTCGTAGTCGAATGTGTTGAGCGTGAGGGGCGCGGCCGGCTCGAGGATCGTGCTCTGGTTGCCCGCGCCGACGAGCGTGAGGTCCGGGGTGGAGATCGTGAGCTGTTCCGGGTACGTTCCCGGTCCGATGCAGATCACCGTGCCGGGCGTCGCGGCGTTGATCGCGGTCTGGATGGCGTTATCGCCGACGTTCTCGCCGGTGACGTCGACCGAGCAGGTGACGAGCGGCTGGGTGACCGCCGGCGCCGCGGTCGCTGCCGGCGCCGCTCCGGCGCCCGACGCCACCGCCGCGCCGGACGTCCACCCGGACGCCACGGCAAACCCTGCCGAACCGATCAGAACGACGCTCAGCACCACCGTCGCGAAGGCTTTCCCGGTAAGCCTCATCGCGGCGCGCACCCGGGACGGTCGTATATCTCTGCCTATCCCCGAGCGACGACGACGCACAGCCCCGCCCGGTGGCGGGGCCGGTCGTCCCGGCGCGGAGGCGATCTCAGTCGCGCTTGCCGTTCGTCTTCTGGAACATGATCGCGCCGGATCGGTAGACCGCCTTCCCGAGCCGGACGGGCTGCGTCGAGGCGACGCCGGGCGACCGCTCGGCGAGCATCAGGCTCTCCACGATCTGGCGGAACAGCGCGCTCTGGTTGATCTCGGGGTGGCGGTCGAGGAACTCCGACTCCTCGGGCGTGATGGTGATGTTCTTTCGGAGCATCCCCTGCGGGGCGATCTCGCCGTGGACCCGGTTCGGCATGCTCGGGGGAACGGGACCCACGTATATGTACGTATGGAGGCGTGCGCCGCCTCTCGGTGGGGCCGGCGACGGATCAGTGGGCGCCGAGCGGACCGGCGATCACCGTGACCGCCTGGTCCGGGTCGAGCGCGACCCGCGCGGCGTCGCGGACCTCGCCGGGCGAGATGCCGCGGAGCACCGCGGGCCAGCCGACCCAGGTGTCGGCAGGGAGCCGGTGGTACGCGAGGTCGACCGCGAGCTCGTGGGCCTCGGTCGTCGTCTCGAGGGAGAGCGGGATCTCGCCGATGGCGCTCTCGCGGATCGCGTCGAGCTCTCCGGCCGCGACGTTCGTCGCTCCGACCCGGACCACCTCGGACCGGACCATCGGGACGACCCGCCGCCACCGGTCGGCGCCCGTGCCGGCGTGGGCGACCCAGTAGCCGCCGAACCGCATCGCCTCGAGCTCGCTCGAGGCGTGGTACGCGAGCCCGCTGCGCTCCCGGACCCGCTGGAACAGCCGCCCGAGGAGCGGTCGACCGCCAAGTACCTCGTTCGCAAGGAACGCCGCCGGGTAACGAGGATCGCTGCGTGGGATCGACGGACCCCCGAGCCGGACCTCGACCTGGGAACGTCCCGCCATCGGGACGCGGTGGACGCCCCCCGAACGACCGGCCGGGGCGCCGGAGAACGGCCACGGAGCCTCCGAGCCCGTCGCCTTCCCGAACAGCTGGGCCGCGCGTCGCTCGACCGCCTCGAGCGACTCGGGACCGGTGGCCACGAACAGCCCGGCCGCGTCAAGGTACCGCTCTCGATGGAACTTCACCAGGTCCGCTCGCGTGAGACGAGCGATGCTGCGGGCGGTCCCGAGGCCGCTCACCCCGTACGGATGGCCGCCGGGATAGATCCGTCGGAGCAGCTCCCGATCGGCCCGCGAGCCAGGTTGAGTGATCTCGCGGAGCTGTCGCTCCCGGATCTGACGCACGACCCGCCCGATGTCGTCGGCCGCGAACCGCGGTCGCCGGACGACCTCCGCGAGCAGCTGCGTCAGCGGCCCCCACTCCGACGCGGGCCCCCAGATCGTGACCTCCGCGGACTCCGGGCTCGCTTGCGACGAGAGCGTCGCGCCCGCCCGGTCGAGCCGACGGGCAAGCTCCATGCGGTCCCAGGCACCGGCGGCGCTGATCATCGACTCGCTGACCACTCGGGCGACTCCCTCCCGATGGGTCGGATCGAACGCCCACCCGCCCGGTACGACGTACGTCGCCGCGAAGCTGGCCGCTCCGGGGGGCGGCGGCTGTCGGACGACCCGCGGACCGTCGCCGCCGGCCCCGTACTCCACGCGCAGCGGATCGCGCCGGTCACTCATCGGATCGCTCCGGGGCGGGGGAGTAGCGAACGGTGACGCGATGTTGCCGGTCGAACAGCGATCGGGCTCGCTCCCGCACCTCCTTCGCGCTCGTGCGTCGAAGGGTGTTGTACAGCCGGTCCTCCAGCCCCGGAGGTCCGACCGTCTCAAAGTAGCCGAGCCGGAAGCCGACCCGGGTCGCGCCTTCGTACGCGAGCGCCCGACCGCGTTCGATCTTCGTCCGAAGCTCCCGCATCTCGGAGGCCGTCGGGCCGTCGCGGGCGAGTCGCCCGACGGCCCGGTCGATGGCGGCCTCCAACCGCTCGAGGCGAACGCCCCGGGCGGCGAGGGCGTGCACGGTGAAGAGGCTCGGATAGGTCCGGGGGCGCCAGTCGCTCCCCGCTCGCACCGCCAGGCCGGGGTCGACGAGCGCGCGGTAGAGCCGGGAGGTCGGGTGCTCGCCGGACCGCCCCCAGAACGATCCGGCCGCGAACAGGCGGGTCTCCCCGCCGAGGAGCGCGTCGATCAGCATCGTGGCGGGGGTCGCCGGATCATCGAGCGCCGGTGCCCGCCAACCAACCTCCACGTACGGGGTCGTCCCAGGGCCCGCGAGGTCCGACTGCCGGGGACCGGTCGCCGCGGGTTCCACATCGGCGACCTCGACCGACGCCCCGGTCCCCGGGATCCGGGAGAATCGACGACGTACCTCGCGCTCGGTCGGGCGGAGATCGAACCCGCCGGCGATGACGAGGGTCGCGTTCTTCGGGCCGTAGTACGTGCGGTAGTAGTCGCGCAGCTCCTCCGGCGTCATCTGCTCGATGTCGAGGCGCCGCCCGAGCGCGTCCCACCGGTACGGGTGGTGCCGGAAGGCGAGCTGGTACAGCTCCTCCTCGACGCGGAACTCCGGCCAGTTCTCGTTCCCCTCCCGCTCGGAGTGGATCACGGTCCGCTCCCGCTCGACCTCGGCGTCCTCGATCTTCGCGCGGGTCATCCGATCCGCCTCGATGTCGAGCGGCACGGCGAGGTGGGCCCGCGGGACCGTGGTGAAGTACGCGGTGAAGTCGGTGTCGGTGAAGGCGTTCAGCGCGCCCCCGACGCCGACGACCGCGCGATCGATCTCGCCCTTCCCGTACTTGGGAGAGCCCTGGAACAGCATGTGCTCGACCCAGTGCGACGCGCCGGTGATGCCGGGGCGCTCGTTCTTCGAGCCGACCCGGTACCAGACCCAGACGCTCGCGGTCGGGCTGTCGTCGGACGGGGCGAGCACGACCCGAAGCCCGTTCGGAAGGGAGAACCGGCGGACCGCCGGCCGGAACGCGGTCGAGGACACGGCGGTCGCGGAGCGGCCGCGAGATATAACCCGCACCCGCGCGCCCGGCCCGCCCTCGAAACGTTTTGATGCAGGGACCCGTTCGCCGCTCGGCGCGCGCGGCGGGCCGGGACGGCGCGGGGAGCGGTGGGGGGACGGCGGGAGCGTCGGTCGTCGCGCCGCAGCGCGAAGCCGGTCGGAGCGGTCGTCGCGACCCTCTTCGGGGGGGCGGCGATCCTCGGCTACTCCGCCTGGGTCCTGCCGACGGCCGCTCAGGTGTACCTCCGGTGCAATCCGCCGCCGGCGGGGACGATCTGCGCGTACCACGCGTTCTGGGGGTTCTCCCCCACGATCTTCGTCATCGCCGCGCTCGTCGGCGTCGCCTGCGGCGCCGCGCTGCTGATCCTCGGCTTCTTCCTCTGGAACCGACCCCGCGCGGCGCTCCCGATCGGCGTCGGGGTCGTGGCGGCCGCCGCGGTGAGCGTCGTCGCCTACGGGGGCGCGTACGCGGGGCTCGCGATGGGCGTCGCCGGCGGCGTGTTGGCGATCCGTCATCGGGTGGGCGGCAGCCGCTCGTTGACCGAGTGGACCCCGACCGGCGCGGCCGCGACCGAGAGCCGGGACGGATCGCCCCCTACTGCCGGGTCGGGCTCGGCGCGCCCGCCGCCGACGGTCGACCCCGAGGCGTACGCGCCGCTCCCTCCGGCCCCCCGTCGGTTCCCTCGACCGCTCCCAGACGCCGCTCCGTCGGGGAGCCCTGCCCGTGGATCTCCCGACGGGCGGTCGCCGCAGCTCCCCCAGTACACCTCGATCTCCCAGGCCTTGGCGGCGGTACGGGGGGAGCCCGCGCCCCGGGCCGTCCCAGTCCGTACGCCGAGCCCGTCAGCCCCGCCGCCCCTCCCGACCCCGCGGAGCGCGGAGGCGCGGACGACGGTCCCTCTGGTCCCGGCAGCGAGCGCTCCGTCGGAGACGCCCGATCGCGTCATCGCTCCGCCGGCGGCCCCCCCGCCGGGTGTGACCGGTGCTCCGCCCCCGCTACCCGCCCCGCCGGCGGCGACCACCCCGGCCGCGCCGCCGACGGAGCGGCGTCAACAAACGTGGAAGTGCCCCAAGTGCGGCCTCAAGAACGCGCCGTGGTCCGCGACGTGCACCCGCTGTCGCGCCCCGGCGCC